>CAXTNS010000653.1:0-4050 GCA_964245465.1 uncultured Thermoanaerobaculia bacterium | reverse complement strand
CATACCCCACCCCGCTCATCGTCACCAGGTACCGCGGCTCGGCCGCATCCTTTTCAATCTTCTGGCGCAGACGGTGGACGAGCTGTTTCAGGAGCTGGCGGTCGCCCGAGCCTCGGGAGCCCCAGACGTGAGCGAGCAGGCGCTCGGCCGGCAGGGTGTGGCCCGCGTTGGCGAGGAGGATCTGGAGGAGGCGCAGCTCGAGCTTGGTCAGGCGGACAGGCTCCCCTCCCCGCACGGAGACGGATTGCAGCTCGAGATCGAGACTGAAATCGCCGACGGCCAGGGGCGCGGGCCGCTCGTCTCCGGCGCGCCGGAGCAGGGCACGGACACGAGCGGAGAGCGTGCGCGGGCTGAAGGGCTTGGTGAGGTAGTCGTCCGCTCCCAGGTCGAGCGCCTGCACCTGGTCCTCCTCGGCGCTCTTGACCGTGAGCATCATGATCGGCACCTTGGACTCCTGGCGGATCCGGCGGCAGACCTCCAGGCCCGAGAGGCGCGGCAGGTTGACGTCCAGGATCACCAGGGCCGGCGATTCGCGCTCGAAAATTTCCAGGGCCGCCTCGCCGTCCGCGGCCTCCACCACCAGATAGCCGGCCTGCCTGAGGGCATAGCCGATCAGACTCGAAAGCTCCAGGTCGTCGTCCACCACGAGGATCTTCACGCTGCCGCTCCCTCCTTCACCTTCTCCCGGGAACCACCGGGGAGCACCACCCGCATCCGCGTGCCCCGTTCACCCGGTCCCGCTCCAGCCTCCACCCGGCCGCCGTGCCGCTCGACGATCGAGCGGACGATCCAGAGGCCGAGCCCCATGCCGCCCGTCTCGGGCTCCTCCCCTTCCCCGGCCCGGCGCACGAAGCGGTCGCACAGCTCACCGCCTCCTGCCTCAGAGCCGCCCGGCAGGCCCGGCCCGTCATCCTCCACCCAGAGGACGACCGAGCCTCCCTCTACCGCACCGCCCACACGCACAATCGAGCCCGTGGGCGCGAACTTGTTGGCGTTGGCCAGCAGGTTCACGAACACCTGGATGAGCCGCGGGGCGTCGCCGTGGACCGGAGGCATAGGATAGGGGAGATCGACCTCGATCGACTGGCCGCGCTGGGCGAGCAGGGGGCTGGTCATCTCGACGGCCTCTTCGATGACCTCGTCCAGGGCCACGGGCCGGTTGCGGATGGAGTCCTGGCCGGACTCGATGCGCACGCTCTCCAAAAGGTTATCAATGAGCTGCGTCAGGCGCAGGCTCCCGCGCTCCAGGGAGAGGACGAGGTCGCGGGTCGCGCCGTCGAGCCCGCCGGGCGCTTGGAGCAGGCGGTCGCGCAGCAGCTCGATCGAGGCGAGTTGGGCCGAGAGGGGCGTCCTGAATTCATGGGAAATATTGGCGAGCACGGCGTCGCGCTGCCGGCGGGCGGCCTCCACGTCGGTCTCATCGCGCAGCACCTGCACCTGCTGGTCCTCGGCGGGCGGGGCGCTGTGGATCACCACCGTGCGCCGCGTGCCGTCCGGCCTCAGGAGGTGCTCGGTGGCCGAGGCACCGCCCCGGAAACGGGCGTGGACGATGGGGCAATTCTCCTCGCACGGCCGCACTCCGTCTTTTCCCAGGGGACGCAGCACGTCGCCGCAGAACCGGCCCAGGGCCTCCTCCGGGCGTACGCCGAGCAGGGCCACGGCCTGGGGATTGAGATAGCGGACGCGACGGTCGCGGTCCACGCTGAAGACCCCCTCGACGATGCCGGTGAGGATGGCCTCGCCTTCCGACTGGCGGCGGCGCAATTCGGAGGTGAGCTGCAGGAGGCGGCGGCGCATCTCCTCCATGGTGGCCGCAAGAGTGCCGAGCTCCGCGCCAGGAGCGCGGGGGGCCGGCGTCGAGAGGTCGCCGCGGCCGATGCGCGCCGCCGAGGCCGTAAGCTCCTGGACGGGGCGGGTCAGCCGGCGGCTGATCAGGAATCCCGAGAGGATCGCGAGGGCCGCCACCAGCAGCGTCAGGAGCAGGAGGTTGCGCACCAGCCGCGTGAGCGACAGAGCCACGGCGCCCCGGGGCAGCTCGGTCTCGACCAGGGCGGCCACGTTTCCTGAAGCAACGATAGGGCGGACGGAAAGATAGAGCCCGGCCTCCTTGAGCCGTCCCGAAGCGGGCTTGCCGGTCGCAAGCGCCTCGGCCCGCAGCGGCATGCGGGGATTGTCCGGATCGGCCAGGGCCTGCTCGGGATCGAGGATGGCGACCGGCAGCCCCACCTGCCCGGCGGTCTGGCGGGCGAACCTGGCGTCGAGCAGAAGAGCCGCCGCGGCCGCGGAATCGGCGGACGGGGAGGCCGCGCCGAGGAGGAGCGTGCCGTCCGGCAGGCGCACGATGGAAGACTCCCCGGCGCGGCGCAGGAGCTCTTCCCAGGGAATCGCCGCCCCGCCGGCCGCGAACCTCTTCCCGCCCACGAACACGGCGGCGCCCGCCAAGCCGCTGGTACGCTGGAAATGCTCCAGAAAGGCCACAAGCCCATCGGCATTCCCTCCCATGGTGAGGCGTCTCACGGTGGGACGCTCCGAGAGGAGGAGCGCCGACGTCCGCACGTCCCGCGCCGAGCGCTCGACCGCCTCCTCGGCGTTCGCGCCCGCGAAACTGACCCGCGCCAGCGCCTGCTCGTCCGCGAACCGCTCGATCAATCCCAGGGCCGACACCGCCACGGCGATCACCGCCAGCAGGACGAGGCCGGAATTGAGACCGATCAGAAGGGTACGGAAACTCGTACGCCGCATGGGCTGAGCAGATTAACACTGCCCGGTCCTGCTTGCCGGAAAGCAAGGACACCAGGGACGCCAAGGACCCAGGAAGGACCGCTTTACGTCCTTGAGGTCCTTGGTATTCTTGACGTCCTTGCCTACGACACTTCCGCAACAACCCTGTCCTGCTTGACCATTTATGCGTACTCTGCTATAAGTGTTCCCGCGACACCAGCTTTCCCAGAAAGTCCGTGAGGGCGCGCCAGGGAAAAGGAGCGCTCGGGGTGCTCCTGGAGAAGGGGTGTCTCCAAAATGACAAGGAGACGACCGTGAACACGAAATCCCGATCCGTCCTTCGGATCTTCCTCACTTCGACCCTCCTGGCGCTGGGAGCCCTGGCAGCCGCGGCGCAGCCCATCACCCTGTTCAGCGACGGCTTCGGTCCCAAGCCCCTCGGCGGCTGGCAGGCCTCGCCGCTGGGCCTCTTCTCCAACTGGGACGCCTCGTCCGGCGCCGCGGCGTACAACGGCGGCGGCCACACGCAGCTCTACGCCGGGAGCGGCTCCTGGACCGACTACCGGTTCCAGGTGAAGCTCCGCGTCGACCAGGCCCAGGATTACCCGGGCGGCATCCGCGGGAGGGTCAACCTGACCTCCGGCGCGGGCTACGCGGCGTGGATCTATCCGGGGCAGAACCTGATCAAGCTGTTCCGCTCCACGGCCTGGCACATCGACACCTCGGGGCTGACGCAACTCGGGCAGGCCAGCGTATCGATCCCGGCAAGCACCGATCACACGCTGGCCCTCGTCTTCCAGGGAAGTCAGATCTCGGTCGAATACAACGGCACCACGGTGATCCAGACTACGGACTCGACTCTCTCCGCGGGCGCCGTGGCGCTCGACGTGAGCAACAAACCGATCACGTTTGACGACGTGGCCGTGACCTCAGGCACAACCACCTTGCTGGCCGACGACTTCAGCCCCCGGCCGCTGCGCAACTGGACGGCCTCTCCCCTGGGCCTCGCCACCAACTGGGATGGTTCCTCGGGTGTCGCCTCCTACAACGGCGGCGGCCACACGCAAATCTATGCGGGCAATGCGGCCTGGACGGATTATAAAGTCGAGGCCAAGTTCCGGCTGGCGACGGGCAGCAACTACCCGGGCGGTATCCGCGGGCGGGTCAACACCTCCACGGGTGAGTCCTACGCCGCCTGGATCTATCCCTCGGATGGCGTCATCAAGCTTTTCCGCGTGGTGGCCTGGCACATCGACACCACGGGGCTCCAGCTCCTGGCCCAGGCCAACGTGGGCACGATCACGCCGAATGTGTTCCATACGCTGGCGA
>CAXTNS010000652.1:0-4058 GCA_964245465.1 uncultured Thermoanaerobaculia bacterium | reverse complement strand
TCACCATCGAGGCCCTGCGGCTCTCGCCTTCCGGCGACTGGCTCGCCGTGGTGACGGCGCCCAAGCGGGGCGAGGGTGAGCTCAAGCCCGCCAGGATGCCCGTCTACGTCACCGAGAGCGGCGACGTGGAGACCCGCGACGTCCGGGCCAAGGTGGGCGCCGAGGCGTACGTGCCCCACTCCGTGGTCCTCCTCGACCTCGCCAGGCACGAGCGGCACGACCTCGACCTCACGGCGTTCCCCGGCATCAAGGAAGACCCCCTGAAGCCCCTGCGCGAGGCTGCCCAGGCGAAGAAGAAGGCCGCCTTGCAGAAGGATGGAGAAGAGAAGAAAGAGGAGGCCCCCAAGGACGAGGCGAAAAAGGAGGACAAGCCCCGGCCTGTCGAGGTCGCCGAAGCCCACTGGTCCGACGACGGCCGGCAACTCGCCCTGGCCTTCCGCGCCCGGGACAACAAGGACCGCTGGATCGCCACCTGGGATACTGACAGCCGCAAGCTCACTCTCCGAAACCGCCTGACCGATCCGGCCTGGATCAACTGGAACTTCAACGAGTTCGGCTGGCTGCGGGACAACGAGACCCTCTGGTTCCTTTCCGAGGAAACGGGCTTCTCCGGGCTCTACCTCCTTTCGATCCGTACGGGTGAGAAGCGCCTCCTGACGCCGCCGGGCCGCTACGAGGTCGCCACCCCGGCGCTGAGCCGGGACGGCCGCTCGATCTACTACTCGGCCAACCAGGAGCACCCGGGCAAATACGACACCTGGCGCGTGGACGTGGCTACGGGCAAGGCCGAGCAGCTCACGCGCCTGGGCGGTCTCACGGAGGTGATTCCGTCGCCGGACGAGAAGCAGCTCCTGATCGTCCACTCGGGAATCGACCGGCCGAACGAGCTCTACGTGCAGCCCAACCGGCCCCCCAACCGGTCAGATGCCGAGGCGAAGCAGGTCACCCACACCCGGACGGAGGCCTTCCTGGCCCAGGGTTGGGCGATACCGGAGATCGTCCCCATCCTCTCCACCCACGGCGCCCCGGCCCCGGTCTACTCGCGGGTCTACACGCCCAAGGGGTTCGATCCGGCGCGCAAATATCCCGCCGTGATGTTCGTCCACGGCGCCGGCTACCTCCAGAACGTCCACTACGGCTGGTCGAGCTACTTCCGCGAGTACATGTTCCACACCTTCCTGACGCGCCACGGCTACGTGGTGATCGACATGGACTACCGCGCCTCGGCCGGGTACGGCAGGGACTGGCGCACGGCGATCTATCGACAGATGGGCCATCCGGAGCTGGAGGACATGGAGGACGGCGTGGCCTGGCTGGTGGCCAACAAGAGCGTCGATCCCAAGCGGGTGGGCGTCTACGGCGGCTCCTACGGCGGGTTCATGACCTACATGGCGTTGTTCCGGGCGCCGGACCTGTTCGCGGCGGGCGCGGCGCTGCGGCCGGTCAGCGACTGGGCGCACTACAACGAGGAGTACACCTCGAACATCCTGAACCGGCCGGAGGACGACCCGGAGGCGTACGAGAAGAGCTCGCCCATCGAGTACGCGGCCGGGCTCCAGAAGCCGCTCCTGATCTGCGACGGCATGCTGGACTCGAACGTCTTCTTCCAGGACAACGTGCGCCTGGTCCAGCGGCTGATCGAGCTCAAGAAGGAGAGCTTCGAGCTGGCCGTCTACCCCGTCGAGGATCACGCCTTCGTCCAGCCCACGAGCTGGCTCGACGAGTACCGCCGGATCTTCAAGCTGTTCGAGACGCACCTGAAATAGACCGGCACGTCCCTTGCTGTCACCTCCCCGCCAAGGAGGTGACGGCAATGGCACGTCCCATCACGAACACGCTTTCTCAGGCTGGGCGGCAGGTGGAGTCCACGGCTCGCGCGGCCCTGCGCCATCCCTGGGTGGAGCCGCTGGCCCGCCTGGGCTACGCGGCCCGGGGTGTGGTGTATGCCCTGGTCGGCATCCTCGCCATCCAGACGGCCTTCGGCGCCCGGGGCAACCAGCAGACGGACACCCGGAGCGCTCTCCAGTGGGTGGCCGAGCAGAGCACGGTGCTGCTCTGGCTGCTGGCCCTGGGCCTCTTCGGCTACGCGCTCTGGCGCATGGTCGAGGGAGTCCTCGACCCCGAGAACAAGGGGACCGATCCCAAGGGCCTCGCCGTGCGCACCGGCATGGTGGTCTCGGGCCTGATCTACGGCGGCCTCGCGATGGCGGCCGTGCGGATGGCCACTGGCGCCAAGAACGCCGGAGACGCCGGGAACAGCGGCGGCACCCAGGGCTGGACGGCGGACTTCATGACCAGGCCCTTCGGCCGCTGGCTGGTGGCGATCGCCGGGATCGCCGTCATCGTCTCCGGCTTCGTACAGCTCCGGGACGGGTGGACCGAGAAGTTCCGCAGGCACCTGAAGGAGAAGGAGATGAACGCCAACGAGCGGCGGCTGGCCGTGCGCACCGGCAAGCTGGGCCTGATCGCCCGTGGCATTGTCTTTCTGCTCTCCGGCTGGTTCCTCATCCGGGCCGCCCTGCAGTTCAATGCGGCCGCGGCCCACGGCCTGGGCGGCGCGCTGGAGACTCTCGCCAGCCAGCCCGCCGGCTCCTGGCTCCTGGGTCTGGTGGCCCTGGGCCTGATCGCCTTCGGTGCCTACTCGATCCTGCTCGCCCGCTATCGCCGGATCGTCTACTGAGGGCGCGCCCGTTGTAAGATTCCCGGGAACCCAGGACAGGACGTGCCCAGACCCGGGACATGGTGGAAGCAGACGACGCCAGGATCAGCGACGAGACGTTGATCGGCCGGACCGCGGCCGGGGACGCCTCCGCTTTCGGCCGCCTCGTGCGGCGGCATCAAGGGGCCGTGTACCGTTTCATCCGGGTCACCGCTCCGGGCGATGACCCTGAGGAGATCCTGTACGAGACCTTTGCGGCGGCCCGGCGCAGCGCCCTTCGCTACCGCGACGAGCCCTCGGCCCGCACCTGGCTGCTCGCGCTGGCCCGCCGGGCGATCGACCGCCGGTCTCTTCCAGGGGGACGCGAGACGGACGCCACGCCCCTGCGCGAGCTGGCGCGCATCGCGGGGCAGGGCCCCCTGGTGGAAAACGGCGCCATCACGTCCGTCTTCGAAGCCCTGCCGCCGGAGGACCGCGAGATCCTCACTCTCTGTGACCGCGAGTACTTCACGGTGGACGAGGCGGCGCGGGTCACGGGCCTCTCCAAGGCCGCCGTGCAGGCCCGGCTCCACCGTGCCCGCCTGCGGCTCCTCGCCCGCTGGAAGGAGGACGGCCTTGACGGATGAGCGCATCGCCGCCGGCCTGCACTGCGGCGAGGTGCAGGCGGACCTGACCGAGAGCCTCGACGGCCGGCTGAGCCTCGGGCGGGCCCAGCGGATCGAGGAGCACCTCGCGGAATGCGACGGCTGCCGGCGGCTCTGCGAGGAGATCGCCGCCACCGTGCGCGCCGTGCGGGAGTTGCCGGAAGAGCCCCTCGATCCCGAGATCGAAGAGCGACTCTTCGCGAGACTGTATCCAGAGGAGCCCCCTCCTCTTGGCTGACCTCAAGGTCCGCGCCGCCCAGCCGGGAGACGCGCCTTTGATCGTGGAGTTCCAGCTCCGCATGGCCCGCGAGACCGAGGACCTGGAGCTCGACCGCGACACCCTCACCCGCGGCGTCGGCGCCGTCTTCGTCGACCCTGGGAAAGGCGCCTACTGGGTGGCCGAGCGCGCCGGCCAAGTGGTCGCCGGCCTGCTCACCACCTTCGAGTGGAGCGACTGGAGGAACGGCGTCGTCCTCTGGATCCAGTCGGTCTACGTGATCCCCGAGGAGCGCGGCCGTGGCGTCTACCGCGCCCTCTACGAGCACCTGAGGCGCCGGGTGGAAGCGGACTCCGGCCTCAAGGGCATCCGCCTCTACGTGGACCGGCGCAACACGGCCGCCCATCGGGTCTACGAACGGCTCGGCATGACCCGCGAGCACTACGACACGTTCGAGTGGCTGAAGTAGGGGCGGCCCCACGTGGGCGCCCCTACAGGATAACCACTCTCCCCTCGCGGCCCTCGACATACCCGGTAC
>CAXTNS010000651.1:0-4078 GCA_964245465.1 uncultured Thermoanaerobaculia bacterium | reverse complement strand
GACCCTGCCCACCCCCAAGCTCCTCCAGCGCTCGCCCGAGACCCGCTTCCTGTTCCTGGGCGACGCGAGCATGGCCCCCGAGGAGCTCATCTACCCCGGCGGCGCCATCACCTGGGGCGCGGAAGCCCACGAGTCGAGCCTGCGCTGGCTCGAACGCCTGCGCGACCGCTTCCGCCACGCCGTCTGGCTCAACCCCATCCCCAAAGAGCTGTGGCCGGAAGCCTACGGCCGCACCACGATCAAAAGGATCGGCGAGGTCTTCCGCATGGAAGACCTCACCCTGGGAGGGATCAAGCGGGCGGTGGAGCACCTGAACCGGAAGTAGCCTCCGCGAGGCGCTTCAGGTTCAGGAGCTGCCGCCGCATCATGACGAGATCGCCGGGCGGCAGGATGAGCCGCGTCAGACGGCCTCTGAGGCCACGGGGAAAGCGGACGCGCAGCTTGACGAGGAGCCGGCAGCCGTCTCCACCTCTGGGGACGACGAGGTAGCTCCCGGCGACGTCGCCAAAAAGATTTTGGGAGGACGAGCCCGGCTTAATGCGGACGGTGATGTGGCGGTCCGGTTCGAAATCGATCAGATCGAAGATCGTCATCATCGTCTGGCCGATGGAAAGGTTTTCGAGACCAGGGATCAGGTGCCTCGGGCTCCGGCGGCCCCAGTTGTCGATCCAGTCGTAGCTGTAGGGTGCGACGCGGAGCTGGCAGAGCCAGCGGAAGACAGTCGCGGGCGAGGCACGGACGGTCACGCCCCGGTAGTAGTCGGCGTCAAAGTCGCCTTCAAGGCGGTCGCAGGGGAATTCGATCGCCGTCTCGGCCGGCTCGACGCCCCAGTTGACTCCCAGCGGGCTCATGCGGGAAGCATAGCGTGAGGCCCCGCCGGTGTATGCTCTTCCATACACCTTCCGTGCGACAGAGCGCACGCCACGGCGTCCTCGGAGGATCGGCGTCTCGGTTGAACCGATGGGAAACCCCTACGTATTCATAGCTTCGAGCGCTTCCGCGGCAACGGGAGGGGAACGGCACCGGCCTTGCCCTGAAGGTAAGGCTTGCAGCCACGCGCCATGGCGGCCCGTGCCCGTCGTTGGAGGTTTTCGCACGTGAGGACACGCACTCTCTGGAGCCTCGCCCTTCTCCTGCTGGCCGTGCCTCCGGCCCGAGCCCTGGAGGAGCCGGCGCGCTTCCTGATCGAGAGGATCACCGTCGAGGGGCCGAAGGAGGCCGCGGTCAACATTGTCCGCGCCGAGACCCTGCTCCGCGAGGGTGAGACGTATACCGAGGCGGAGCTCCGCCAGGCCGTCTACCGCGTTCACCGCCTGCCGTTCGTGCTCGACGCCAGCTTCTCCCTGCGTAAAGGGAGCCAGCGGGGTTCCTACGAGCTGGCCATCGACATCCAGTCCAACCGCTGGTTCTTCTTCGACCACTGGGTCCGAGCTTTCGCGTTCGACCAGCCTCTGGACCTGGAGGACGAGACGGTCCGGGGCGACCGTTCCAGCCTGACCCTCGGCGGGCTCGCGGGAGCCCGGCATTTCGTGGGCCGCTCGGGCGTGGTGTTCGCCGCTCTGGACACCCGCGAGGGGATCCAGGCGGGCTTCGCGCAGTACGACCTCCTCCACCGCGGCATCCTCGCCACCGCCGGCGTCTCCCTGAGCGAGTGCTGCGTCACCGAGGTGCTGCCCCTGGCCCTCGATCCGACGTTCTCTTCCTGGTCCTTTGGCACGTCGCTCAAGACCTCCCTGGGCCTTTCCATCCCTCTGGGCGGCCCCCAGTCGTTGCAGCTCAGCCTGAGCGAGCGCCAAGGCGACGAGGGGACGCGCAATGAGGTCCTCCTCGCCCCGGGACAGCGTTTCAGCCAAGTCACCGGCGCGGGTAGCGAGCTGACCTATCGCCGCGCCGAGGCCAAGTGGGTCTGGGACACGAGCGACGACCCCGCTCTGCCCACCCGGGGCATGAGCGTCTCAGCAGGCATGGAGGCTTCCCGCTTCGCGGCGCGGGACCTGGCGCTGTTCCAGTTCGGCCTGGCCCCTGACGAGGTCGTCATCACCGTGTACCCCTCGGTCCACTCCGAGCAGGTGGTGGCCGCGGTTTCGGCCCTCCGGCACTTCCCGGTGACGCCCCGGCAGACGGTGTCCGTCCAGGCCCGCATCGCGGCGGGCCAGTCCCGTCTGGACAACCTGGCCGTGGGAGACCTCGTCCTCCGCCACGTGGACGCGGACTACTACGGCGGCTCGGTGGGCCTCACCCACGCCTGGACCTTGCGCCGCGCCCGCACCTCGGGCGTGCTCACGGACGTGCGCCTCGAAAACGGCGTCGAGATCGGCGCCGAGAAGACCTCTCCCGACCTCGGCCCCAGCCCCCTGGAGCGCTTCTCGGTCCACACCGGCCTGGTGTTCCGCAATCCCTGGGGCCGGATCCAGATCGTCTTCACATACCTCGACCTGGGGGAAGTCCGGCGATGAGGCCCGTCTGGATGCGCTGGGCGCTCGCGCTGCTGTTCCTGGCCTCCCCTCTGGGAGCGGGAGCGGCGCAGGCGCCCGCCATCGAGGCGGCCCACGAAGGGCTCATCCTCTCGCGCCTCCCCACGATCCTCGGCGAGGCCGAGGTCCACAAGCAGCTCGGAACCGGCCTTACCACCAGCTTCGTCTTCGAGACCACGGCCCGCGACGCGCGCGGCGCCAAGACAAAGGGCGGCGCCCGGATCGACGTGCGCTACGAGCTGTGGGACGAGGTCTACATCGTCACCCGCGTCGACGCCTCGGGACGGGCGCAGAAGACGACCCTGCCCTCCTTCGAGAAGCTCGGCGAGTGGTGGCGGGAGGCGCGGCTCGTGGTGATCCGCCCGCCCGCGGCCGGCCGGGCGATCGGCGTCCAGGTGCGGCTGCGGGTCATCCCCTTTTCCCAGGCCGAGCAGCTCGACGCCCAGCGCTGGTTCTCCCAGGCGCTCTCGGCCGAGAAGTCGGGCAGCGCCGGCGCCCTCTCCGAAGCCGTGGAGGACCAGCCGGAATCCTTCAACCAGGTGCTCGGCCTGCTGATGGCGACCTCGATCGGCCGGCCGGCCCTGCTCGAATACCAGTGGAACCTTCCGATCTCCGCGGGAAAGAAGAAATGAACCTCCGCTCCGCCGCCGTCACCCTCTGCGGCATGCTGCTCGCCGCCGCCGCGATCCTCTGGCTCTTCAACCGCCAGATCTCCGGCACCTGGCGGCTGGGCCTCCAGCCGGAGATCACCTCAACCCTGGAGCGGTCGCTCGCGGACCAGAAAGCCCTGGCGCGGCTCGATCCCCCGCGCAAGGCCCAGTACCGCTCCCGCTTCGAGGCCAGCCAGACGCTGCTCAACCGCCTGCGCATCCTCCAGCAGAACCAGAAAGAGATCACCCGGCGCTGGGAAATGATCCTGCTGGCCGCCGTGATGACCGTGCTCGGCGCGGCGGGCGGCGCCCAACTGCTCCGCCAGGGACGGCTCGACGCGCGGATCGAACGCCTGCGGCTGGCCCTCGTGGCCCTCTCGGCCGGAGAGGAAGACCTAGAGATCGGCGACCGCGGGCGGGACACGCTGGGCCGGATCGCCGGCATGATCGAGGAGACCTCCCGGGCCATGGCCAGAGACCGAAAGCGCCTTGCCTATCTCAAGAACCTCTCCGTCTGGCAGGAGACGGCCCGGCGCCACGCCCACGAGATGCGCACGCCCCTGACCGCCGCCCGCCTGGAGCTTTCGCGGCTCCAGAGACTCCTCGAAGGCGAGGAACAGGAAGAGACGCGGCAGGTGGCGGTCAGCGTGGGCGAAGAGTTGGAGCGGCTGGGCCGCTTCACCCAGCAGTTCACCTCCTTCGCCCGGCTGCCCCAGCCCCGGCCGGCCGTGCACGACCTGGGCGCCGTGGTGGAGGAGTTCGTGGGCACCTTCGCGGGCGCCTGGGCGAACCTCACCCTGCGCTTCGAATCGTCCGGCAAGCCCTTGCCCGCGGCGCTCGACCGCGACATGCTCCGCCAGGTGCTGGTGAACCTCTGCGACAACAGCTCGCTCGCCATCAAAACCCAGGGGGAAGGGGACGGCCGGGGCACGGTGACCCTGCGCCCGGGCGAGG
>CAXTNS010000650.1:3109-4080 GCA_964245465.1 uncultured Thermoanaerobaculia bacterium | reverse complement strand
CCAACGTCGCCATCCGCCTCAACAACCTGGCGTCGTTGCTTCAGGCCACGAACCGCCTTTCGGAGGCCGAGCCGATGATGCGGCGCTCTCTGGAGATCGACGAGGCCGCCTTCGGACCCACACACCCCAACGTCGCCATCCGCCTCAACAACCTGGCGTCGTTGCTTCAGGCCACGAACCGTCTTTCGGAGGCCAAGCCGATGATGCGACGGGCAGTCGAAATCTATGACAGCAGCTTCGGAGCCGATCATCCCAGGACCCGGAACGCGCGGAGAAACCTGGAGATCCTGCTCGATGAGATCACCTCTGCCGGTTCTGGCGAACAGACCGCTGAATAAAGAAGGTTCCTGGCATCTCCGGCTCCTGTCCGCAGCGCTTGAGCGAGCGTCCGTGCGACACAAGAAGCACTCCTGAGCCTCCAGGGAGCCGTTCTGAGACGTTGAGATCCGTTCCCGGACGATCTTCCCCGCGAGACCGATCGTTTTCCCCTGGTCCTCAACCATTTTCCCCTCGGGCTCAGGCAGGCGACCCGGGATCCCGGCTGTCCGGCCCGCGGGGAAAACGACGGAGAAGCCGGGAAAAATGACTCGGATCTCGCCCCTGGTCCCTTTCCCCTCCGGGCCGATGATCCAGCCCGGAACCGGGGAGACCGGGGAGTCGGGGTAACGGACTGGCCCCTTGGGAAAATGACTGAGGAGTCGGGGCGGACGGCTGAGGGCTGAGGGCTGAAAGCGCGGGAGGATCTGGCCGTCCCCCTCACCCCGCCAGGGACCACCGGGTGAGGGTTGGAACGTGTTCGGCGGGTGAATTACCGCTGGATGGTGAAGTTTATCGTCAGCGTGAAGTACACCTTGACCGGCTTGCTCGCCAGCATAGCCGGCTTGAACTTCCACTGCTGGACAGCGCTCACGGCCTCGCGGTCGAGTCCCATGGGCAGGCCCTGCAGGATCCGCACGTTATCGACGTTGCCC
>CAXTNS010000650.1:0-3050 GCA_964245465.1 uncultured Thermoanaerobaculia bacterium | reverse complement strand
GGCTTTCAGCGCGGCCTCGGGATAGCGGGGCGGGACCTTGTGGATGGGCTCGGGCTTGGTCATGCCTACCGTGACGCGGATCGGCTGGCCGTCCTCCTTGCTGATCTCGGGGCCGTCAATATGGCCGTGGTCAGAGCTTTTACCAGAACCGTCCGAGCCAATGCTGGGGCCGACCCGAGGGCCAGGGATGCCGTTCCAGCGTTCTTCTGTACCCGAGCTCGTTGAGAGATCGTCCAGCGTCGTCGTCGTGGACGTGGTCGTTGGCACTGGCGCCTGGACAGGCACCGTATTCTCCGTGGGCTGCACGGGCTGAGAAGGCTTGACCGGCTTGGTTTCCTCTTGCTGAGGTTTTGTCTCAGGGGTTTTCGGACGCCTGCCGTCATTGCCGTCCGTAGACAGCTCCGGCAAAGGCGCCCCGATGAAGAAGATATCGGTGATCATCGGCTCGGTCACGGCGCCCACGGTCCAGTAGCTCGCGAAGGCGAAGGCCGTCACTCCCACCACGTGCAGGGCGATGGCGATCGGCAGAGAGATCCAGCGACGGCGGCGGGGTTGCTGCTTGGCCTCCAGGTCGATCAGGGAGTGCTCGAACATCGTTCCATCCTCCAAGAACCGAAGCTCTGTGTCCCCTGCCTCGTCACCCGCGAGGGAAGGGGTCCATCGGGAGCGCTCCTGTTTAATTAGAGAGGAGTAGAGAAATTTTAGTTCCCCGAAAAACTGATAGGAAAGGACACCAAGGACGTCAAGGACAGCAAGGACGGGCAACGCGGCTTCCTCACGCGTCCTTGCTGTCCTTGACGTCCTTGGTGTCCTTGATCTTCGCAGAAGGGTTAACGCATAAAGGCCGTTCCCCTCACCCGGCCGGGGACACCGGGTGAGGGTTGGAACGTGTTCGGCGAGTGAATTACCGCTGGATGGTGAAGTTCACCGTCAGTGTGAAGTACACCTTGACCGGCTTGCTCGCCATCATGGCCGGCTTGAACTTCCACTGCTGGACGGCGGCCACGGCCTCACGGTCGAGCCCCATGGGCAGGCCCCGCAGGACTCGCACGTCGGTGACGTTGCCCTGCTCGTCGATGATGGCCTCCAGGATCACCGTACCCTGGACCCCCGCCTGCCGCGCTTTCTCGGTGTAGCGGGGCTGGACCTGGCGAATGGGCTCGGGCTTGGTCATGCCCACCGTGAAGCGGATGGGCTGGCTCTCCCCCGTGCCGATGGCCGGACCGTCGCCGTCACCGTTGGGATTTACACCAGGGCCGCCCGGGCCAGGGCCGACGCCGGGACCGATCGGAAGATTGGGGTCACCGACGGGGCCGTCCCCAGGGTCTCCGACGGGCAGCAGGTCGTCCATCTCCGTCGTGGCCGTGTTCGTGGGTGCCGGCACGTCGTCAGGCACCGTCTCCTCCGTGGGCTGCACGGGCTGAGCAGGCGGGACCGGTTTGGTTTCCTGCTGCACGGGCCTGGTCTCAGGGGCCTTCGGACGCCCACCGCCACCACCGCCCGCGGGTAGCTCCGGCAGGGGCGCCATGCTGACGAAGACGATGTTGGTATTCGGCTCGGCCACGGCGCCCACGGTCCAGTAGCTTGCGAAGGCGAATGCCGACAGTCCCACCATGTGCAGGGCGACGGCGATCGGCAGAGAGATCCAGCGACGGCGGCGGGGTTGCTGCTTGGCTTCCAGGTCGATAAGGGAGTGCTCGAACATCGTTCCATCCTCCAAGAACCGAAGTTCTGTGTCCCCTGCCTCGTCACCCGCGAGGCCTGGGGTCCATCAGGAGCGCTCCTGTCTGATTAGAAGGGGGTGCAAGGATTTTGGTTCCCCGAAAATTTTTGGAGCTCTGAAGTTGTGGATGCCGCGGGTGCGTCGCCTCAAAGTCAGAGCCGTCACCCTCCACCAGACGCTGAAGGTGATGGCCGCTCAATGAAAGCGTCTGACAGGAGGTTTCGCAAATGAAACGCCAGGGGCAAAAATTGGGTCTTATCAGCGGGATCGTGCTGGGCGTTCTCCTCGCCGCGGCGAGCGGGGTCATCGCACAGACGACCGAGCCGAGTTTCTTTGGATTGAGGACACCGCAGGAACTTGCCGAAGAAAGTGCGAAGATCGCCCACCCCGCGACGGTGCTGACTTGCAAAGGGTCTTCCGTGAAGGCGATCGCTGACGTTGCGTTCGAGGGGTTCAAGTTCACGCCGATCGTTTTCAATCCTGGTAACGGCGGCGGTGAGGGCCGGTGCTTCGACCGGACGCCGGTCCTGAGCACGACAGTGACCCTGTCCAAAGAATCTAGCTGCCTGAACGCTCATTTCAGCGCCATCGTAGGCAGCCAGCAGACGTACGGGCCCGCCCTCGGAAAGCTCGCCGTGTTCCAGGTGACGTTGACCCCCGTGACCGGCGCGGCACCCCAACACATGATCGGGCACTATGAGACGCCTTACGGTCTCCCCTGCCCGGCCATCGGCATCGAGGCCGAGGGTGACGTGGATACGTTCGGTGCCAACTTCTTCCAGCGGGTAGGAACCCAGCCCGGGGACGTACCCCCTGGAACCTACAGAGTGGATGTCTGGTGGGCGGGCGCTCCGCCGTCCGGCACCGGCGGCGCCTTCGCCGGGGCCTTCGTCCTGAAGCTCTACGGGGACTAACGGTTTACCTGCACCGACCCCGCCAGCCAGGCCACGCCGGACACGGTGTCCCCATCCGAATCGAGGGCCGAGTTGCGGGCGTAGGCGAAGCTTCCGGTGCCGGCGGCCACGGCGGTGAATTCCAGGGTGAGGACCACGCCCGAGCCGGTGGCGCCGGCGACGTTGCCGAGGCGGGTGCCGCCCACGATCAGGGTGCTGGCGCCGGACGCGGCGGCCTGGGCCGCGCCGTTCGCGAGGAGAGGACCGGGCGTTACCCGCACGAACTGGAGCTGAGTATTCGGGTAGGTGAGGTCGAAGGCCACGCCGTAGAGGTCGGTGACCTGGCTTGCCCGTAACTCCAGGACGAGGGTGGTGGCGGTGGTCGCCGCTCCGCTCGCCAGGAACAGGGTGTTGGCCCCCGGGCTGCCCTGGGC
>CAXTNS010000649.1:0-4083 GCA_964245465.1 uncultured Thermoanaerobaculia bacterium | reverse complement strand
CTGTCTGGCGTTCCCGGAAAACCTGGAGTTCGAGGCCATTCTCACCTATCAATCGGCCGAGCCGGGACTCCTGGTGCGGGAGACGGCACCCACGGCGGGCGCGGTGACGCTCGTCCAGCACCACTCGCTGCTACGCCTGCCGAACGTCGGCGATGGAGGATACAAGCCGCGGCTGTTCGATCCCCGTTCGGGCTCCTATGCCGTGGATTTCCTGAACTACGCGGCGCCGCTCTCCGAGCCCATCGAGACCCGGTACCTCTCGCGGCATCGCCTGGAGAAGGTGGACCCCGCGGCCGCCCGCTCCAGGGTCAGGAAGCCGATCGTTTACTACGTCGATTCCGGAGCGCCCGAGCCTGTGCGGAAGGCCCTGATGGATGGGGTGGGCTGGTGGAAGGAGGCGTTCGACAAGGCCGGGTTCATCGATGGCTTCGAGGTGAAGCTCCTGCCACCGGACGCGCATCCGCTCGACGCCCGCTACAACGTCGTCCAGTGGGTGCACCGCTCGACCCGCGGCTGGTCCTACGGCGGCGGCGTCATCGACCCGCGCACGGGCGAGGTCATCAAGGGGCACGTGACTCTGGGGTCGTTGCGCGTACGGCAGGACCGGCTGCTCTTCGAGGGGCTCGCGGGCACGGAGAAGACGGGCACGGGCGCGCCGGACGATCCTGTCCAACTCGCCCTTGCCCGCATCCGCCAGCTCGCGGCCCACGAGGTGGGGCACAGTCTGGGGCTCTCTCACAACTTCGCCGCTTCCACCTACGGCCGGGCCTCGGTGATGGACTACCCGGCGCCGCTGGTGGGAGTCACCTCGGACGGCAAGCTCGACTTCTCCAGGGCTTACGCCGTGGGTGTGGGAGAGTGGGACGTCCAGGCCATCCGCTACGCCTACAGCGAGTTCCCGCCTGGAACAGACGAGAAGAAGGCGCTCGACGCCATGATCCAGGAAGGGCTCTCCCGGGGCTTGGTCTACCTGACCGACCAGGACGCCCGCCCCGAGGGATCGGCGAGTCCTCTCGCCCACCTGTGGGACAACGGGGCGGACGCCGCCGAGGGGCTGCGCAACGCCTTGGCCGTGCGCCGCATCGGTCTCGCCGGCTTCGGCGAGCACAACATCGCGCCGGGGCGGCCGCTCGCGCTGCTCAACGAGGTGCTGGTGCCGCTCTACTTCCATCACCGCTACCAGCTCGAAGCCGCCTCCAAGGTGCTGGGCGGCCTCCAGTACACCTACGCCTTGCGGGGCGATGGCCAACCCGCCTCGAAGCCGGTCGACGGCGAGGCGCAACGGCAGGCCCTCACCACGATCCTGGAGCTGCTCTCGCCGGAGACCCTGGACCTGCCCGAGCCCGTCATCGCTCTCCTGCTGCCGCGCCCGGCCGAGTACCGGCCGAACCCGGAAATGTTCACCGGGCGGACGGGGCTGACGTTCGATCCGGTCTCCGCTGGGGCCACGGCCTCCGACATGGCCGTTCGTCTGCTGCTGAACCCGGAGCGCACGGCCCGGCTGGTGGACTTCCACCGCCGCAACCCGTCGCTGCCGGGCCTGGAGGACGTGCTGAGCGCGATGGAGGAGAAAGCCTTCGGCGGCTCGTCCCCGAAATCGGAGCGGCTGGCCGAGCTGCGCCGGGCTGTCCAGTGGGTGGTGGTGCGCCGGCTGATCGGCCTCTCTGGCGATGCCGAAGCCGCGCCGGGCGTGCGTTCGCGGGTGGACGCCGAGCTCGAAGCGCTGGGCAAGAAACTGGGCCGCGGCGCGGGGGACCCCGCTGATAACCCTGAGTCCGCGCACCGGGCCTTCCTGGCCCGTGAGATCGGGCGCTATCTCAATCGCGGTGAGCCGGAAGATCCGTCGAAGCGCCCCGCGTCGCCCGAGCCGCCGCCGGGGCAGCCGATCGGGATGCCGGATGCGGGGGATCTGGAGGGGTGTTCGTGGGGTGGGTGAAAAGGTTCGATAAGTGCAGAGGTGCTCTCAAGCAATGAGCTGCCTCCTCTTCCTTGATGAATCGGGTGTTGACCAGCACGACTCGCCCTACGAAGTCCTAGCGGGAGTAGCTATACAGGATCAACACCTGTGGAACCTCATCTGTCGGATCCAAGAGGCGGAGATTGAGCACTTTGGGCGGCGCGTTACGTCAGACGCTCTGGAGTTGAAGGGGAAGGCTCTTCTAAAGCGCAAGACGTTCCGACTGGCAGCTCCCATAGAGGCCGACGAACGGAGCAGGCTTGCCGAATCCTGTCTTGAGAAAGATCTGAAGGCAAAAGGGCGGGAGACCACGAGTGGGGCTACGCGCTCTGAACTGACCGCACTTGCCCAGGCCAAGCTCGCCTTTGTGAACAGGATATTTGAGCTTTGCGGAAGCCACTATGTGAAGGCGTTCGCCAGTATCGTTCCAAAGAGCGCCCCACGTCCGGCGGGAGGTTTCCTCCGCAAAGATTATGCATACCTGTTCGAGCGGTTCTTTTATTTCCTTGAAGACAGCAGGCCGGGAGATCTGGGGCTCGTGATTTTTGACGAGCTAGAGCGTTCTCAGTGCCATCTCCTCATCAACCAGATGTCCCTCTACTTCCGAACAACAGCCAAGGGCCGTTTACGGGCCGCGCGGATCATCCCAGAGCCCTTTTTCGTGCATAGCGAGCTGACGACCCTTATTCAGATCTCGGATCTAGTTGCGTATGTCATCGCTTGGGGAATCCGGTTCGGTACGATGAGTGAGCCCCGGCGGGAAGATCTCGGGCCGTTAGGGGAGATGGTCTGTGAGCTTCGCTACAGAACGAGGCGCTTGGACCAACCAGATTTTTCGATCTGGAGCTTCACTGTCATCGAGGACCTTCGACCGCGAGAGGAGAAGGAAGGTAGGGGCTAAAGAAAAAGGCAATGCCAGTTGCCTAGCAAAGCCTCCTATAAAAGGGTATCCGAATCACATGAAAACGTCAACAAGAATTCCTCAGGAACTCGACACTTGAGCTGAGGACAAGGATGTCATGGCCCGTAAACGCCCTCCCTCTAACCTCCGTCAGGCCCCCAGAGCCGACCCTTCCACCGGCCAATCCGTCCGCCGCTGGTCCATAATCCTCTTCATGGCCGCTCTGCTCTTCGCCCTCGCCGTGCTCTGGCTCCGCTCCTCCCCGGCCCAGCCGGCGCGGCCCTCCCCGGCGGACGTCCAAGCGGAGACCACGGGAGCGCCGGACCCTCCGGAGCGACTGAAGGTGAAGGTTCTCTCGACACGCCCTCACGATTCGGGGGCCTACACCCAGGGGCTGCTCCTCAACAACGGCTCTCTCTTCGAGAGCACCGGGCTCTATGGCGGCTCCAGCGTGCGGGAGGTGAATCCCCAGACGGGTGAGGTCAAACGCAAGGTGAGCGTCCCCCAGCAGTACTTCGCCGAGGGGCTGGCTCTGGTCGGAGACCGTCTGATCCAGCTCACCTGGCAGGAGCAGAAGGCGTTCGTCTACAAGCTCGCCGACTTCACGAAAGTGGAGGAGCTTCGTTACGACGGCGAGGGTTGGGGACTCTGCTCGGACGGCACCCGGCTGGTGATGACGGACGGCTCGGACCGGCTGACCTTCCGCGACCCCAAGACCCTGGCCGTGCTCGGGGAGGTCCGGGTCACCCTCTCCGGGCGGCTCATCGACCGGCTCAACGAGTTGGAATGTGTGGGCGGCGCAATCTACGCGAACGTCTGGCAGACGGACGACATCCTGCGCATCGACCCCGGCAGCGGCAAGGTGACGGCCGTGGTCGACGCCTCGGGCCTGCTCAGCCCCGCCGAGCGCGAGCGGGCCGAGGTGCTCAACGGCATCGCCTGGGACCCGGCGAAGAAGACCTTCCTCATCACCGGCAAGCTCTGGCCCAAGATGTTCGAGGTCACGTTCGTGCCGCTGCAATGATCCGTTCTCGGTTGATCCCTGTGGGGGCCCTCCTGCTGCTGGCCTTGGCCTGCGCCCGGAACGCACCGCCCCCGCCGAGGGCGACGGCTTCCATCCCGCGGCTCTCTCTGCTCGGCACCCGACCGCTCGTCATCCCCTTCCGCGCCCAGGTGGACGGCCTCAAGGTCGGCGGCCTGTCGGGGATTGTGCCCGCCCCGGACG
>CAXTNS010000648.1:352-4104 GCA_964245465.1 uncultured Thermoanaerobaculia bacterium | reverse complement strand
TGGGCTCGGGATCTCTGCCGCCTACAGTAAGGATTCTTTTTGCAACTGGCAGGTTGATTAGAGAATCGGGAATCTCACCTCCCACGGTTGTTCTTCGCCCCATGACAATTATGAACCTATACGCAGGAGGAGCTCCGCTTCGTACCATATAAGAGGGGAGGAGATCTTGAGCCACATCTTTATATGTATCAAGCCACTGCATCCAGGCACGGACTTGTGCCAGTGCTGTATTAAGTCGATGCGAGGGCCTATTACCTTGGGTAAACAGCTTGGCATGTGGAACCTCAATCTCAATAAACGTGTACTTAATGCCTTCCGAGAAGGCATCCTCCGCTACAACAAAGTCTGTCTCGTAGTCTGCGCCGAGCTTCAGCTTAGACACTACAATTGCCTGAAAAGGACTCAAGCACAAGAACTGCCCAGCATGCGCAGACAAAAAGCTGTGATAGGCTGTCTCGCTTGCCTTTGAATTGAGCAATTCCTTCCACTGCAAGAGAGCTGCGTCAAAATTTGCTCGATCATTGTTCACGCCACACCTCGTATTACTGACGCCGAACCGCTAGTGTAGTGCGTCGCAATTAAGGACCCTTTGTCCCCCTTGGAAGAGGCAGACTTTCACCCGTGGACCATAAGGGTCGGTCTGTTTGTTTGACGCACTACGCTAGGTCAACTGTATACGCACTTTTCTCAGTTCTCTAAATTGCATACCGTCAGGGTCAGATCCGGAGAAAAGACGCCCACCGTCGAGATAACCTGTTGATTCCGTGATACCTTTTCATCTTACGCCGGTTTCTAATGCTCGTCAACAAGGGTGGCTGCGGACGGTAAGGCTTCCCGGCGGCGGGTTGGGGCTGGTCCTTCAGAAGAGTGTGAATCAACTGGAGGCCAGGCCCGGATCTCCTACAAGGACAAGAGCTTGAACTCCACAGTCGAATCGGAACCTTCTTCGTGGTTCCCCTCCTTCCAGGCTAGACTCCCCCACCATGAGAATCCGTACCGCCATCCTCTTGACCGGTCTGTTTGCCGCTTCTTCAGGAGCTTACGCCGTGGAAGGAAAGTGGACCCCGGAGCAGGTCCTGGAGCACGATGCGAAGTGGTTGCGCGAGCTGGGCCTTGAGATTCCCCCGGAGAAGCTGTGGAGCCGCGAGGGGGGCGGGCTGCTGGAGGCGGCCGTGAAGATCGAGGGCTGCTCGTCCGGGTTCATCTCGGCCCAGGGACTGATGATCACGAACCACCACTGCGCGTTCCCCATCCTCCAGCAGCATTCGACGCCGGAGCGGGACCTCATCACCCACGGCTTTCTCGCCAAGACACAGGCCGAGGAGCTGCCCGGTTCGGGGGTGCGCGCCACGATCCCCTTCAAGTCGACGGACGTGACGGCGGAGGTGGAAGCCGCCGTGCCCGCGGGCGCGGACGATCTCGCGCGGTTCCGAGCCATCGAGCGCAAGCAGAAGGAGTTGGTGGCCGCGTGCGAGAAGGTAGAGCACCATCGCTGCCAAGTGGCGGCGTATGACGGCGGCCTGCGCTATGTGCTGATCGACGGGGTCGAGTATCCGGACGTGCGGCTGGTGTACGCGCCGCCGCGGTCGGTGGGCGAGTACGGCGGCGAGATCGACAACTGGAGCTGGCCCCGCCACACGGGGGATTTCGCGTTGCTGCGGGTCTACGGTGGTCCGGACGGCCAAGCCGCGCCGCACGCGGAGGGGAACCGCCCGTACGTGCCGAAGCACTTCTTCCCGGTGGCGGCGAAGGGAGTCGAGCCGGACGATTTCGTGATGCTCATGGGCTACCCGGGCCTGACGCTCCGCTCGTACACGGAGGCGGAGATGAGGGAGCGGGCGGAGCTGTTCTTCCCGCGCCGGGCGGAGCTGTACCGCGCCTGGATCGAGATGATGGAGGCCGCCTCGCGGCAGGACGAGACGGCGCGGATCGCGCTGGCGGACCGCATGAAGGGGCTGGCGAACCGGGAGAAGAACTCGCGCGGGCAGGTGACGGGCATCCGGCGCGGGAGCATCCTGGAGAAGAAGACGGCGTCGGAGCGGGAGGTGCTGGCCTGGGCGGGGAAACGGCCGGACCAGAAGGGCGCCGTGGAGGCCCACGCGGAGCTCGCCCGGCGGATCGAGGAGAAGAGGCGCACCTGGGATCGGGACTTCCTGCTGGACCAGATCAAGGCCGGTGCGAAGCCGCTGGAGTTGGCGCTGACTCTGGCCCGCTGGGCGGGCGAGAAGGCGAAGCCGGATTTGGAACGGGAGCCGGACTATCAGGAGCGCAACCGCGAGCGCCTGGCCGAGCGGCTGGAGCGGGACCAGAAGCGCCTCCACATCCCCACGGAGGCGGCGCTGATGGCGGACGTGCTCACCCGTTTCGCCCAGCTCCCAGAGGGAGGCCGGGTGCCGGCGGTGGAAGCGTTTCTGGGGAGCCCTGAAGGGAAGGTCCGGGGGGATCGCCGGGCGGCCATTCGCGCCAAGGTGGACGCTCTGCTGGCGGTCACGAAAGGGACGAAGCTGGCGGAGCGGAAGAAGATGTTCGAGGAGAGCGAGGTGCAGCTCCGCGCCCGGCGCGATCCGCTGCTGGATCTGGCGTTCGAGCTGGACGCCGAGCTGCGGAGCCTGAAGGAGCGGGAGGACCGCTTTCTGGGCGCCATCTCGCGGCTGCGGCCCCGCTGGCAGCGGGCGGTGATCGCCCAAGCCGGCCGGCCCGTGGCCCCGGACGCCAACGGCACGCTGCGCGTCTCGTTCGCCCACGTGAAGGGTTACAGCCCGCAGGACGCCGTGTGGATGAGCCCGCAGACGACGGTGGCGGGCATCGTGGCCAAGGACACGGGCGAGGAGCCGTTCAACGCGCCCAGGGGTGTGCTGGAGGCGGCGCCCCAGGCCCCGCGGAGCCGCTGGGCGGACCCGAAGCTGAGGGACGTGCCGGTGGCCTTCCTGGCCGACGGGGACACGACGGGCGGCAATTCGGGCAGCCCGGTGGTGAACGGCCGGGGCGAACTGGTGGGCGTGAACTTCGACCGCGTGTGGGAGAACGTGGCGAACGACTTCGGCTATAACCCGGAGGTGGCCCGCAACGTCAGCGCGGACGTGCGGTATCTGCTGTGGATTCTGGAGACGCAGAATGGGGAGGCGGCTCGGGGGTTGTTGGAGGAGATGGGGATCAAGAGATAACCGCGGAGCTCGTGGGCCGGCAGGGATGCCGGCGGTCCCAGGGGTGGCCGTACAATGAGGTTATGAAGTACCGACGGCTGATCCTCCCTTTTCTGCTCGTGGCCCTGGCGGGCTGTGATGGCGACGTGATCATCACGGATCCGGACGGCGACGTGGCGTTCCAGACGGTGTTTTCGAGCCAGTTTTCCGACCTCCGCGATCAGCGCGGCCAGTTGATCGAAAGCCAGCGCGAGTGGGACGACGTGTGGGATGAGATCGGCCGGGGCGGTCCGCCGCCGGACGTGGATTTCTCGCGGGACGACGTGGCCCTGGTCTCGGCGGGCACGCGGCCCGACGGCTGCTATTCGATCGAGATCACCAGAATCGACGTCCGGGGCGGGTTGCTGCGGGTGGACGCCGATCTGTTGGAGCCGGGGACGGGCTGTGTCTGCCCGGACGTCGTGGTCCACCCCGTGCACGCCGTGCGCTTGCGCCGGACGGGCCGGCAGGCGGACTTCGATATCCGGCGGGTGGTGCGGGACTGCCGATAGAGCCCTCCCTGGGAGCGGCCGGCCCCCCGGCCGGGCCCCCCACCCCCCGTTGTGGTTT
>CAXTNS010000648.1:0-342 GCA_964245465.1 uncultured Thermoanaerobaculia bacterium | reverse complement strand
AAACCAACCCCGTTTTCGATTCCACGCCCGGCAGGGAGGCCGGCGCCCCCAGGGAGGCCCCTACCCCGACACCGGGGTCCGGGTCACCACGGGCGGACGCGGGCCGGCGATCAGGGCGAGGTGCTTGAAGCCGAGGGCTTCGGCGTCCTTGCGGACGGCCGCCAGAGTGGCGCCGGCCCGGGCGTCTCCCAGGGCACGCTGGATTTCCCCGAGAGCGAGCCGCACTTCGAGGTTGGCGGCGGCGAAGCCCGTCTTCTCGGCGTCCGCGGACGCGTTGCTCAGGAGCCGGAACGCCTCCTGCTGGTTGCCCGCGGCGGCCTCGAAGCGGGCGAGGGAGACGGC
>CAXTNS010000647.1:0-4105 GCA_964245465.1 uncultured Thermoanaerobaculia bacterium | reverse complement strand
GGCGGCGGGCGACTTCGCGGGCCACTACATCGACGACCTCGGCGAGTTCGAGCGGGCGAACGGGTGCGCGGACGGGCCGACGTACCACGCGCCGATGTTCGGCGAGGGGGCGCGGGTCGAGCGCGCGATCCTCCTGCCGGGCGCGCGGATCGGCAAGGGGAGCGTCGTCCGGGAGTCGATCGTGGGCTTCGGGGCCTCGGTGCCCCCCGGCACCTGGGTCGAGCGGCGGATCATCATGCCCCAGTTCATCGGCTTCACGCCGGGGCTCGACGACTCGGTGGTGGGCGGAGCGGTCTATACGCCGTTTGGGAACGAACCGAAAAGTTGAACCCGCGGCGCCTGTCTGTCATCATGCGGCATCCCGGACGGAAACCTCCGGGACTCCCCGAAATGCCTTCCGACCCCAACCCATTCCGGCTCCTCGTCTTCGATTGGGACGGCACCCTGATGGATTCCATCGGGACGATCGTGGCCTGCACCCAGGCGACGGTCCGCGAGCTCGAGCTGGGAGAGCTGCCCGAGCAGACGATCCGGGGCACGATCGGGCTCGGGCTTAGGGAGACGATCGACATCCTGAGCCCAGGCTGCGGCGAGGAGATGTACGGGCAGATCCTGGAGTGCTACCGGAAGCACTGGCAGTCCACCTACCGCGACATGCCGCTCCTCTTCGGCGGGGTCGGCGAGATGCTGCGCGGCTTGGCGGAGGAGGGGTATCTGCTGGCGGTCGCGACTGGCAAGAGCCGCCGGGGGCTCGATTACGCCCTGAATCAGACGGGGCTCGGCGCTCTCTTCCACGCGACCCGGACCGCCGACGAGGCCTTTTCGAAGCCTCATCCCCAGATGCTGCTCGACATCCTGGACGAGTTGGGGGTCGAGCCCCGGGACGCCATGATGATCGGCGATACGACCTACGACCTGGAGATGGCGCGGAGTGCGCGGACGGCCTCGGTAGGGGTCTGCTCCGGCGGCCACGTCCGCGAGGAGCTGGAGCGTCTCGGCCCGCTCGCCTGCCTCGACGACGTCGTCGAGCTGGCGCCGTGGCTGGCGAAGCGGGCCGCCACGGTGACGACGGCCTAACGGGCCGTTACTTTCCCTTCTTCCAGTCCGCCACCATCCCCTCCAGATCCTTGACCTGCTGAGGGTTGGGTGCCGGCTGGGCCGTCTTGGCGGCGGCCAGGGCCTTCTCGCCGTAGCTCACGGCGCCCTTGGAATCGTTCTTCTTGGCCAGCAGCAGAGCCTTGGCGCGGAGGTTGGCGAAGCTCTCCTGAAGAGCGATCGAGGCGTCGATCCAGCGTCCGGCTTCATCCAGGCAGGTGTTGTTCTGGATGCAGAAGTTGGCGGCCTGCAGGGGCATGCGGGCGGCGTCCTGGACCTTGGCAACTACGAGCTTCGGGGTGTCGACCTCGACGGTGAAGGGCACGCGGAGCTTCTCCCAGTGGAGCACGATTTTCGTGGAGGTGTCGGTCACGTCCTCGAAGTCGAAGGCCATGCGCTCCCGGAGTTCGGCCGGCTGGGGCTTCGCCTGGATGCGCAGGGCGTCATCTTCCTGCTTGTAGCTGAAGGCTCCCCACTCGTTGGCGTCCTTGCTGAAGATGACGGTCCAGTCCCCCTCAGTGGGGATGGTCTGGAGGCCGTAGATGCCGGCGGGCAGCTCGTGGCCCTCGATCTTGACGGGGGTGCTGAACTTGATCGTGGTGTTCTCGTTCGCGCCCGTGCGCCACACTTGGCCATAGGGGACGAGGTCACCCCAGATCTTGCGCCCCTTCACTCCCGGGCGGCTGTAGCGCACGGTGATCTCCGTGACGCCGACCATCTGTGTCACGGAGGCGTTGGGGCTGGGGCGGGGCAGGTCGAGCTGCTGGGCGAAGGCGGCGCCCGCGAAATGGATCGCCACCAGGGCGGCCGCCGGCACGGCCACGCGGAGTCGAAGCGTTTTCATGGCGGTACTCCTTTCAGTTCACGAAAAGACTGTCAGATCGGTGCGGAAATCTACCAGAGAGGGCTCGCTCCGAGGGTAATGGAGTTGTAAAAGCCCTTCAGGAGCCCCTTCTCAGGAACCGTAACCGGCGTCGATCCGGACGGGCTCCGCCATCATCGCCTCGGCGCGGCGCCGGGACTCGGCCGAATCCGTCCGCGCCCGCTCCTCGCTCCACCGGGCGGCCGGCTCGACCCAGCCCTGGAGGTTGCGGTGGACGAGGTCGGCGATGACGCGGATGTGGTCCGGCCGGTCGTTGAGCGCGGGGATGTAGCGGTAGCGCTCGCCGCCAGCGTGGAGGAAGATCTCGCGGTTCTGCTCGTCGATCTCCTCGATCGTCTCCAGGCAGTCGGCCGAGAAGCCCGGACAGACGACGTCGAGGTTGCGGAGGCCGGCCTTCGCCATGGCCGTGATCGTCTTGTCGGTGTAGGGCTTCAGCCATTCTTCCTTGCCGAAGAGCGACTGGAAGGAGACCTCCCACCGGTCGCGGGGGAGCCCCAGCTCCTCGGCGGCCAGGCGGGCGAGCTTGTGGCACTCGCAGAAGTAGGGATCGCCCGCCAGGAAGTAGCGCTTCGGGATGCCGTGGAAGGAGAAGAGGAGCTTCTCCGGCGGCCCTTCCCGGTCCCAGACCTCGCGGATGCTCGCCGCGAGCGCCCGGATGTAGGCGGGGTCGTCGTGGTAGTGGTGGACCGTGCGGATCTCCGGCACCCACCGCCAGGCCGTCAGCTCGGCGGCCACGGCGTCGATCGTCGATCCGGTCGTCACCGCCGCGTACTGGGGATAGAGCGGCAGCACCAGGACGCGCCGGCAGCCCTTTTCGGCAAGCTCGCGCAACGCCGCCCGGATCGAGGGATTGCCGTAGCGCATGCCGACCGCGACGTGGACGGGCGTGCCGATCTCCCGCCGCAGCACCTCTTGGAGCGCCGCCGCTTGGCGATTGGTGATGACGAGGAGAGGCGAGCCTTCCGGCGTCCACACCTTCTTGTAGAGCTCCGCCGATTTGGACGGCCGGGTGGGGAGCACGAACAGGTGGAGGATCAGCCACCAGAGCGGGCGGGACATCTCGATGACCCGTGGATCCAGCAGGAACTCGCGCAGATAGCGGCGCAGCGCCGGAGTGTCCGGCGCGTCGGGAGTCCCCAGGTTTGCCACGAGGACTCCGACCGCCGGGATCTCCCCGTGCTGGAAGTCGGGTTGACCGAAGTACTTCATGCGAAACAGTCTATCCGAGCAGCCCGAAAACCTCGCCCACCTGTTCCCATCCGATTCGCATCAGGAAGGTGTTGTTCCTCCCGTACGACTTGCTGCCGAGGATGAAGAAGCCCGGCTCGGGGTTGGTGAGGGTGTCGGCGCCGTGGGTGGTCTGAGCCAGGCAGTCCGAGCTGCCGGCGCCGAGGAGAGCGGCCGAGAGCTTGATCGGGCCGCACGTGGCGTAGCACTCGTGGACCTGGAGCTGGCGGTAGAGCCCATGGTCGCCGACCGCCCCGGTCAGGGAGAGGATGCGGTCGACGGTCACGGTATCCGAGCCCTCGCCGTCTCTCAGGACGACCTCGAGCTTTCCGTTGGGTTTGGAAATCTCCTCGACGGCCACACCGCGCCGGGTCTCGACGGCTGGGGAGGCGCCCCGGGCAAGGGCCGCGGCGTCCGCGGCGAGACGGGCACGCTCGGGAAGGGGATCGCCGTCGTGGGTCCCCCAACTCGGCTCGGGATTGCGCAGCGCCCAGATCACGCGCGTACCTGGCAGCTCCGCCAGAGCGCGGACGGCGGTCTGCGCCGAATGCCCCGCGCCCGCGAGGAGCACGGTGCCCACGACGAGCGGCACGACCGCCCGGGCGGCGCGATCGCGCGCCGCCGCCGCGGGCAGGGGGTGCACCGGCACTGCCGCGCTCCTCAGCTGTCGGCGATCGTCAACGTCCCGCCGCCCGAGACCGTGACCTTCTTCTCGGCGAGGGGCTGCTTCGCCGGGCCCTGCACGACCGAGCCGTCCGTGACGGAGAAGACGCTGCCGTGGCAGGGGCAGGAGATGCCGCTGGGGTTGACCGTGGCCACGGTGCAGCCCTGGTGGGTGCACACCGCCGAGAACGCCCTGAACTGCCCGGAGGTGGGCTGGGTGACCACGACCTTCTGGCT
>CAXTNS010000646.1:0-4114 GCA_964245465.1 uncultured Thermoanaerobaculia bacterium | reverse complement strand
TCACGGGAGGGCTGGACGTGGAGCCCGCGGGCCCCGCTGTCATCGAGGGCGAGCCGGGCTACCTCCTGTTCGTGGGGCGCCTGCGCATCCGTAAGGGGGTGGAGGTGTTGCTCGAAGCCCTGCGCGACCTGCGGCGCCGGTTCCCCTCGGCCGTCCTGCGGATCGCCGGGGACGGCGAGCACCGGGAGCGGCTGGAGCGCAAGGCGGCGGAGCTGGGTCTGGAGTCTTCCGTGGTCTTCCTCGGCACCTGCGGCGCCGTCCGGGTCCGGCCGCGCCTCAAGGGAGCGGCGGCCCTGGTGGTGCCCTCCATCTACGAGGGCATGCCGCTGGTGGTGCTGGAGGCCATGGAGGCCGGCTTGCCGGTGGTGGCGAGCCGGGTGAGCGGCATCCCGGAGGTGGTCGTAGAAGAGACGGGCTGGCTTGTCCCGCCTGAAGACCCGGCGGCTCTGGCGGACGCGCTCTCGGAGGTCCTGGCGGACCCGGACGAGGCAAGGCGGCGCGGCGCGGCGGGCCGGCGGAGGGTCGAAGAGAATTACCGTCCCGCCGTGGCCGCGGCGACTTGGCGCGCCGTTCTGTTTGAGTAGAGATTTGGAGGATTGTTTCGATGATGGGACGTGCCTTGCTGATCGTCGGCCTGATGGCGACCCTGGGGGTGGTTGCCACGGCCGTGCTGGGCTACCTGCTCAGCGCGCCCACCGACCCTTCGATGCCGCGCCACGTGCTCGTGGGGCTGGCTTCGAGCCTGCTGCTCCTGTTCTCCCACTGCTGGATCATGTTCTACCTGATCGGCACGGGGAAGGCGATCAAGGACGCGGTCAAGGAAGGCGGGCTCGATCCCGCGTTCGCCGAGGAGACCAAGCGCTTCAAGAACGCTTCCTATCCTTCCATGATGCTGGCCATGGGGCTGGTGATGGCCACCTTCATCCTGGGCGGCGGCGCGGCGACCGGCTCCATCCCCAGGTGGGTGCACCACTCGCTGTTCTACGCCGCAATCCTGGTCCAGTGCTGGTCCCTGTGGATCGAATGGCGCGTCCTGACGGAGAACGAGCGCCTGATGACCGAGGTGGACCGCCGGCTGGCCGCGGCGGCGTCCGTGAAGCCGCCGGCCTCCCCGGCCCGGGCCGGAGCCTGAACGGGCCTGCGGCTCCTGCTTTATGATCGGACTTCCGGCCTTGCGGGCTGGGGATCAACTTCGCCTGAGGAGAGAGGACGAGTGAGCGAACAGAAGACCGTGCTCTCGGGCATGCGCTCGACGGGCAAGATCCATCTGGGCAACTACTTCGGCGCCCTGAAGAACTGGGTCGGCCTGCAGGACAGCTACCGCTGCTTCTACTTCGCGGCCGACTGGCATGCCTTGACCAGCGACTACGCCGATCCCTCCCAGATCGCCGCCAACACCATCGAGATGGTGGTCGACTGGATCGCGGCCGGTCTCGATCCCGAGCGGTCGACCCTCTTCATCCAGTCCATGGTGCCGGACCACGCCGAGCTCCATCTCCTGATGTCGATGATCACCCCCCTGGGCTGGCTGGAGCGCGTGCCCACCTACAAGGAGCAGATCCAGCAGATCGAGAACAAGGATCTCGCGACCTATGGGTTCCTCGGCTACCCCGTGCTCCAGACGGTGGACATCTGCATCTACCGCGGCGACTTCGTGCCGGTGGGCGAGGACCAGGCGAGCCACCTGGAAATCAGCCGCGAGATCGTGCGCCGGTTCAACTACCTCTACGGCCAGGAGGTCTTTCCCGAGCCGCAGGCCCTGTTCACGCCCACTCCCAAGGTGCCGGGCATCGACGGCCGGAAGATGTCCAAGTCCTACGGCAATGCCATCAACCTCTCGGACCCGCCCGACGTCATCCGCCAGAAGTGCATGCAGATGTTCACCGATCCGCAGCGCCTGAAGCGGAGCGACCCGGGGCGGCCCGAGGTCTGCAACCTCTACGATTTCCACAAGCTGGTCTCGCCCCCCGACGTCCAGGAGCGGGTCGCGCGGGAGTGCCGGGCCGCCACCATCGGCTGCGTGGACGACAAGAAGCTGCTGGCCCAGATCCTGATCGACTACCTGGAGCCCATCCGCCGGCGCCGCGAGGAGTTGCTGGGCGACCGCGACACGGTCTACGACATCCTGGTCGAAGGCTCGCGCAAGGCGCGCGAGCGGACGGCCGAGACGATGGAGCGGGTGCGCGCCGCCATGGGCCTTGACTACGGCAAGGTCCTGGAGAAGGTGGTCGCCGGATGAGCGAAACCCCCGAGCTGCCCGAATCCGAAGCCCCCCAGGACGCTCTGCCGGATACCTGGCGCGTCCACCTGCCCATCTTCGAGGGGCCGCTCGACCTGCTCCTGCACCTGATCAAGCTCAACAAGGTGGAGATCACGGACATCCCCGTGGCCACCATCTGCGACCAGTTCCACGCCTATCTGGGGATCATGAAAGAGCTGAACCTGGACGTGGCCGGCGAATACATCTACGAGGCGGCGTTCCTGATCCACCTGAAGTCCAAGATGCTCCTTCCGAGGCCTTCGAAAGCGGAGGGCGAGCCCGAGGAGGACCCGCGCCAGGAGCTGGTCGAGCGGCTGCTCGAATACCGGCGCTTGAAGGAGGTCGCCCAGTCCTTCGCCGAGGTGGACCGCCTGCGCATGGGCATCTGGACCCGCAAGCCCCAGCCCCTGCCCGCTCTGCCTGAGGATGAAGAACAGCAGGTGGACCTGGGCGAGGTCTCGCTGTTCGACCTCCTCTCGGCCCTGAAAACGGCCCTCGTCCGCTACGACCGGGAGCACCCGCCGCCGATCCAACTCACCCTGGAGGCCTGGTCGGTGCGCGGCCAGTTCGACCGGCTCCTCGGCGAGCTCGACGCCGGCCGTCCCTATGACCTGATCGCCGATCTCAAGGGGCGCTCCTGCCGGGCCGAGGCCATCGCGACCTTCCTGGCCGTCCTGGAGCTCGCGAGACTCAACCTGGTGCGGGTCCACCAGACGGAGAGCGGCGACATCCTGCTCTACCGCACCACGCGTGAGCTGGGTGCAGACGAACGGGAGGCGATCGGCGTATGACGGAGCGCAGTGAAATGGAGGCGGCCTTCGAAGCCATCCTCTTCGTCTCCTCCGAGCCCGTGCCGCGGGCGAAGCTTATGGAGCTGTTCGACGAGGAGGAGCGCGAGCAGGCCGCCGAGGCCCTGGAAGCCGTGCTCGCCCGCTACTCGGGAGAGGAGGGCCGGGGCGTGCTGGTGGAAGACGTGGCGGGGGGCGTGCGCATCGCCACCCGGCCCGAGGTGGTGAGCTGGCTGCGCCGGTTCTTCGACGTTTCCGGCGGCAACAAGCTCTCCATGGCGGCCCTGGAGACGCTCGCCATCATCGCCTACCGGCAGCCCATCACCGGCCCCGAGATCCAGGAGCTGCGAAGCGTGAGCCCCTCGGGCGTGATCAAGACCCTGCTCGAACGCCGCATGATCCGCATCGCCGGCCGCAAGGAGGTCGTGGGCAAGCCCTTCCTCTACGGCACCACGCGGGAGTTCCTGGTCCACTTCGGCCTCAACAGCCTGAAGGACCTGCCGCCGCTCGAAGAGTTCGAGGAGACCTTCGGCAGCGGTGACGCCTCGGCCGTGGCGGGCCTCTCCGAGCTGGCCGGCGGTCCTTCGCCGGAGGAAGCTGGCGCAGACCAGGAAGAGAAATTTTTGCAAGAGGTAGCCGAGATCGAAGACCGGCAGGATGCCATGTCGTTCGAGGAGACCTCATGAGCGAGGAGCGCCTGCAGAAGATCCTGGCCCGGGCCGGCATCTCCTCCCGCCGCAAGGCCGAGGAGCTGATCCGGGAGGGGCTCGTCACCATCAACGGCCGCGTGGCCGGGATCGGCGACAAGGCCGACCCTGAGAACGACGCCATCAAAGTGGACGGCAAGCGGATCCAGCCCAGCCAGGGGCACCGCTACCTCCTGCTCAACAAGCCCAAGGGCTACATGTCCACCTCCTCTGACCCCGAGGGCCGGCAGACGGTGCTCGACCTCGTCCCGCCCCCCCTGCGCAAGGCCCTCGTGCCCGTGGGCCGGCTGGACTACAACACCGAGGGGCTCCTGCTCCTCCCCGACGATCTCGAGCCCGTCGATTCCCCGCCCCCATGG
>CAXTNS010000645.1:0-4122 GCA_964245465.1 uncultured Thermoanaerobaculia bacterium | reverse complement strand
TGATTTGCAGCCGGACGTCGCGGGGTTCGATGGCCACAAGCGTTGCCTGCAGGTATTCGTCCAGCCGGTGCGCGAAAATGGCGGAAGGAAACGCAAGCAGCGCAAGCAGCAGCAGCCGTGGACGATGGAGCGTCCTGGTCAGGGCTTCCACCACTTGGTTCCGTACTCGTTCGTCGGGTCGCGGTAAATCGTATGGATGTGCTTCGTCGGGTCTCCGCCCATGCGCTGAGGGGCATATTCGATGACGGCCGTCGGCCCCTGGATCCGAAAGTAAGCGGCGCTGCCTTTTTCCGTGGGTCCGCTCCACGCGAACCACGTTTCCGCGATGTTCTTTCTCATCTCGTCCATTTTCACTTTCGCGACCGCTTCCTGCATGAGGCCGGTCCATTCGCCGGCCAGGTCCAGCAGCATCTCGCGCTGCTTCCCGGTCAACGCGGAGCCCTTGATTCCTTCCGGCTGAATCATCTGGCCGTCCCGCCCCGGTCCGAGCACGAGGTCTCGGATCTGGAAGCCCAGAACCGCCTGCTTCCGCTGCGATGGGTCCAGCGAGCTGATGAGGGCAAACGCCTTGTCGGCTTCGCGGCCCAGGGGTCGTACGGTTTTGCCTTCGAGCTGATAAATCGCCGGCTGCGCGCCGGTGTGGCTCGGCGCGAGGGTACCTTGCGCACCGGCGAGCGTGATGTTCAGACCGAGATGATGCCCGCCGAACTGAATCATCCACGGCTTGGTGGCGGAAGGCTGACCGAGGAACGAAACATAATAGTAGTCGCGCCCGAAAAGGGTTTCACCGCTGGACTTTCTCAACACCTCGTCGGCCTCCGTGATCTGCAGCACTTTCTCGTAGCCCCGCGGGCTCAATGCCGACGCCAGCAACGCCATGGCCGCGTCCCGCTGCGGCTTCGTGAGATCACCCAGGCGCAGGCCGCCGCGTTTGACAAAGGACGTCGGAAAATTGGACCAGCGCACACGTTGGGCGTTGTCTTTGAAATCAAAGACGACCTTGCTCCGCTGGGCTTCATCCAGTGTGGCAAGGAATTTCGTCGCGGCGGCGGCAATTTCTCCCGTCGGCGGACTGGCCGGACGGTTTTGGGCGGCAAGGTTCTGTCCGAAACCAGCGGCAAACCATAAGGCTAGAAACAGCACGAATTTGTTCATGAGAGGAGTGTAGGCTGCTCTCATCGAGAACACAATCCGCGAGAGCAGGGGGTAGTACCTGTCTGGGTATATTAGGGGAGGGGAGCTGGCGCAGAGTGTCTTAACGACCGTCGATTTCTTCACGTCCGTATCTCCAACGCATGGCACCTGTGGGGGAACGGCCGGTTTGCCCGGCCGTGCTTTTTATATCAGAACACGGCCGGCATGGTCTTCCGTGCTGCCGAGGTTGGGGGCCGCGCCGGAAAGCCGCCAGAGCCCCGGCCCCACCGGAATTCCCGCCTCTCTCCTGGTCGTTTCAACCTCCGGCTCCAGCCCGAGAGCCTGCGCCCCGGCCGGCAAGGAACGGAACAACCGTGAACGGAACGACCGCCGCGAAGATCCACCGACGCGTCCTCTTCATCTCTCCCTCCAGAGCCCTCTTGTTTGTTGCACAAAATAAAGAAAAAAGGTCTTTAATCTTTCTGAAAAGTAATTCAAATGGCGCGGCGATGCAGCTCTCTTCAGCTTCTTGGCTCCAAGGGAGCTGCCCAAGCTCCGCTCTGGGACACTTAAGAGCCAGGGCGGCCTCATGTCTCATACCGGGACGCACGAGTGCCGCACCTGAAAGGGGCACGCCATGCGTTCGTTTTTAGCCGTTACCTGCCTTGCAGCCGTCCTCATCCTGTCTGTCTCTCCGGGATGGGCTTCCCAAGAACCAAGCACCCGTGAGGCTGACTGCTCGCGCTTGTGCTCGCTCTGGGGTTTCGTGGCCGAGCACCTCGCCGTCTTCGCGAAGAGCTCCGGCACCATGGATCCAGATGGAAAGCCCTTGCCCCCGCCGCCAGCCGGTTCTACGGCAGGTGATTCGAGCGGCACCATGGATCCGGACGACAAACCCTGACCGGCCTATCTTTGCCTTGCAGATTCTCTCCGCCGGAACCTCCCGGCGGTTTTTTGTGCCCAGGAGTTACTTCCCGGCATTGATTGCGGTACTACAGGCAGCACGCAATCAGGAAACTAGAGGGAGGGTCGAATGGGAAGAGGCCACATTGCAGCGGATCTCATTGAACGGTTTCTGCGGCTCGATGCCTCACGGAGAGAGGGACGTGAGGTCATCCGTCACCTCCTTTCCGGGTGTCCCGAGTGTTCGGCCGAGGCTCGCCGAATCGCTTCCGGGCTCGGCCTCTTCGGCGGTGCCGAACATCCCTCGCCCGAAGCGTACGAAGAAGCCTTCACCCGGGCACTGGCCGCCGTGAGCAAGGCCGAGGAGCGCTTTGCCCGTGAAAAACTCCATGGCTGGGCGCAGTGGGCTTCGCTCGAGCCGTCGCCTCCCGCCGATCGCCTTACCATCGTCATGGCCGATCCGGCCTACCACACCGTGGGCTTCCATGAGCGCCTCCTGGATGCGAGCCGCTGGTACATCTGGACCGAGCCGAGAGAGGCCGTGGACGTCATCGCCTTGGCGATTGCCATTGCCGAGCGGCTCGATCCTGAGGTTCACGGCCGGGAGCGGCTGGGTGACCTGCGGGCGAGGGCCTTCGCGGACCTCGGGAATGCCAGGAGGCTTGCTTCGGACTTCGAGGGCTCACGTCAGGCCTTCAACGAGGCATGGCGGATTCTTGAAGACGAAGGTACAGGCGACCCTTGGGAGCGGGCACACCTCGTTGTCCTCGAATCCGGCTACATCCAGGACATGGGAGAATTTGAGACAGCAGAAACCTCGCTTGAGGCTGCGCTTGCCATCTACCGCTCGCTTGGAGACAGGCACCTGGAGGGGCGAACCCTCCTCAAGATGGCCGATTGCATCGGTCAGGCTCTCCCCAAACGGGGTATCGCTTACATCAAACGGGCTCTGCCTTTAATCGAGGCCGCTAAGGAACCACGTCTTGAGCTTTGCGCGCAGCACGACCTTGCATGGTTTCTGAACGATCTGGGGCGTCCTGAGGAAGCTCTGATCGTCCTTGACCACGCCCGTCCTCTCTACCGGCAGTTTCCCGATCGGTGGACGCAGCTTCGCCTCCATTGGCTTGAAGGCAGGATCGCCGCTTCTTTGGGTGATCTGGCCGAAGCAGAAAGCATCTTCAAACAGCTTTGGGAGGAGCTCCGGGCAAGAGACCTCAACCACGAGCTCGTCCTGGTCTCCATTGACCTTGCCGAAGTTCTCGTGCGCAAAGGCGATCTCAACCGTGCAGCCGATCTTGCCGCCGGTTGTCTGCCGGTCATGACGGCATGGGGGCTTCACCGGTACGCGGTGGCAGCCTGGGTTCTCTTCCAGGAAGCCTTGGTCCAAGGACGGATTGGTATCTTCAGCCAGATCAGAGCCTACTACCTTCGCCACTGGTCGAGGCCAGTTGCCTTCAGTCCCGAGGGAGAGTGAAGTAGTCGCCAATACCACTTTCTGTGAAGCTTCCGATAAGTCCGAGAGCCGGATGCGGGAGATCTGCAAGTCCGGTTCGATGAGCGGGGACGGGAAACGGAGCCAAGGCCGCGACTGAGGCACCAGTACTGAGCGAAAGCCGCTGGCAACAGCGACTCCCGCGACCTACAGCCACCGCGCCCGTCCTCGACCCTACCCTGTTTCGGTACAGATCAGATCCTGAACGCTCTCCTCGTGAGGGCTTCGGACGGACGATGTGTGCTTTCGCAGCCAAAATCTCTCGAAAACCGGCGTCAGAACCCAGCTTCGCAGCTTTTTCCTCAGGCCGAGAACTCGTTCTGGGCGTCAGAACCGGGGCTCAGAGGGAGGAATTCACCCGGATTGGGCTCTGACGCGCCGGTCTGAGGAAAGTAGCTTCTCCAAACACATGACACCTGTTTGCATCTGTGCCGATCCTCGCACTTTCGACAGACTAGCATCGCTTGCGTCTAGTCCATCTTATCCTTCTGTCACAGCGGACAATAAGGGCAACAATGTCTGGGGGTCAAAGGCTTTGCTACCCTCCAGTTGCATTGGAAAACCGTATGAACGTAGGTAGAGCCCCGAAGGCA
>CAXTNS010000644.1:0-4125 GCA_964245465.1 uncultured Thermoanaerobaculia bacterium | reverse complement strand
GTACTCGCCCGTGCGGTCCGAGAGATAGGCCACCCAGCGGCCGTCCGGCGACCAGGTGGCGGACGTCTCGCGCACGCCGGGAGAATTGGTGAGGTTGCGGATCTCCCCCTTCTCCGCCGGCACGCTGAACACGTCGCCGCGCGCCGTCAGCAGCGCCCGCTTGCCCGTGGGCGAGACGGCCATGGCGTCCACGTCCTCGGTGACGTTCTTGAAGTAGGGCAGCGTGTGGGGCAGATCGCCCTCCACGCGGATCGAGACCTTGCCCGTCTTCCCCGTCGTGGGGTCGAAGAGATAGATCCAGCCGCCGTTCTCATACACGATGCGGCGGCCGTCGCTGCTCGGCCAGAGCACGTCGAACATGTCGTGCGCCGTCACCTTGCGGCTGGTCTTGGCCGCCCCGTCATACCGGAACAGGTTGATCACGCCGTCCCGGTTGGAGGCGAAGTAGACGTCGTTGCCCACCCACACCGGCTGCTGGTCGATGGACGGTTCCTTCGTGATCGGCTCGGCCGTGTTGTTCTTGAGGTCGTAGATCCACACGTCCGACGCCCGGCCGCCGTAGTAGCGCTTCCAGGTGCGGTACTCGTTCATCACCGGCGAGAAGGCGAAGCGGTTGCCGTCCGGCGACAGCGTGCCCGTCGAGCTCTCCTTGAGCGGCATGGGCTTCTCCATGCCCCCGGCCGCCGGCACCATGTACGGCCGGGCGATGCGGTTGCTCCAGGGCGCCCGGTGGGCCAGATAGACGATCTGCTTGCCGTCCGGCGTCCAGTCGAGCACCTGGTTGTCATAGCAGCCGCGGGGCGGAATCTGGCCGATGTCGTTGCGGAATGTGAGCTGGCGGGGCGTGCCCCCTTCGGCGCCGATGACGAACACCTGCCGGCTGCCTTGGGCCTGGCCCGTGAAAGCGATCCACCGGCCGTCCGGCGAGAACTTGGGGAACAGCTCCTCGCCCCGGTCCGACGTCAGCCGCCGGGCCGCCCCGCCGCTGGTGCCGGCGAGCCAGACGTCGCCCCCATAGACGAAGGCGATCGAATCTCCATGAATGTCGGGAAAACGCAGGAGGCGGGTCTCTGACTGCGCTGTCTGCGATGCCCGCGGTGTCTGCGGTGTCTGCGACATCGGTTGCGCGGAGGCCAGCGCCGGCAGGAGCAGCAGGGCGGCCGCCATCCAGGTCAATTTACGCACAAAATCTCCTTTCCAAGACAAAGTCTCTCCCGGAGAGGCTTACGTGAAATTCATCCGGAAGTTTTGGTCTGAGCTTCGACCACCACCCGGGGAGCCGGAGAAGCCAGATGCACCCCCTCCCCCTCCAACGCCCGCAGCAAACCCAGGTTGACCGTCTGCTGCCGGTCCATGAACGCGTTGTAGTCCGGAGTCAGGATCCAATAGACCGCCTCGAAATCCAGCGACGTGGCCCCGAAGCCCTTGAAGTGGGCGCGGTCGAAACGGGTGAGGTCCTGCTCCTCGATCAGCTCCCGGATCATGGAAGGAATGCGCTCCACGGCGCCGGCCGGGGTCTCCTGGGCCACGCCGAAAGCCAGGACCACCCGCCGCTCCGTCAGCCGCGCCCAGTTGCGGATGCGGCTCTTCAGCAACTCGCCGTTCGCGAGGATGAGCTGCTCGCCGCCCACGCTCCGCAGCCGCGTGGTCTTCATGCCGATGTGCTCGACTTTCCCCGTCAGATCGTCCACCGTGATCGAGTCGCCGAGCACGAACGGCTTGTCGAGCACGATCGAGAGCGACGCCAGCAGGTCCCCCAGCACGTTCTGGAGAGCCAGCGCCACGGCCACGCCGCCGATCCCCAGACCTGCGATCAGGGCCGTCACGTCCACCCCCAGGTTGTCCAGCGCCATCAGCAGCAGGACCGACCAGAGGACGAGCTTCGAGACGAACCGGAGCACCCCGCCCAGGGCCACCGACGTGGCGTCGTGCTCCAGGCGGCGGCGCTGCCGGTCGAGCCAGAAATCGATGGCCACCGAGGCCCAGAGCGCGAGTTGGAGATAGAGGGCGACCGCCGCCACCGCCTCGAACGTCCGGGCCTGCCCCTCGGGCAGCGCCAGGTAGAAGCTCCCCGCGTAGAGGGAGAGGATGGCCAGGAGCAGCGGCTGGGAGCGCCGCGCCAGGGCCACCACGAAGTCGTCCACCCCCGTGGCCGTCCGCTCCGCGATCTTGCCCAGATGGCTGATCACGAGCTGGCGCACGAGCAGCAGCGCCAGGAACACGGCGGCGGCGATACTCAGGGCGATCAGCACGGTTCAGATGGGATTTCAATCCCTGGCGGAGCGATCCTGGTCTAAAACACGGCGCGACGGCAAAAAAACCCGGCCAGGGGTTGCGACGGCCGGACAAGAATGCTATCACTCCCCGTCGCCCCCTGCCTGCAACGGAATCACGGGCGAATCCACCGCAAGGGAACCAAATCCGCATGTCAAACCAAGCCGTGAGCTTCTTCGATCAGGTCAACCGGAACTTCGACCGGGCCGCCGCTTTCACCCAACACGACCCCAACCTCCTCCGGATCATCAAGACCTGCAACAGCGTCTACCATTTCACCTTCCCCCTGGAGAAGGACGACGGCAGCATCGAGGTGATCCACGCCTGGCGGGCGGAGCACAGCCACCACAAGCTGCCCACCAAGGGCGGCATCCGCTACAGCCTCGGAGTCAACGAGGACGAGGTGATGGCGCTCGCCGCGCTCATGACCTATAAGTGCGCCGTGGTGGACGTCCCCTTCGGCGGCGCCAAGGGCGGCATCCGGATCGATGCCAAGGCCTACAGCAGAGACGAGCTCGAGCGCATCACCCGGCGCTACACCTTCGAGCTGGTCAAGAAGAACTTCATCGGCGCGGGCATCGACGTGCCGGCCCCCGACTTCGGCACCGGCGCCCGCGAAATGGCCTGGATCGTCGACACCTTCACCGCCCTGGCGCCCGACAAGCTCGACGGCGCGGCCTGCGTCACCGGCAAGCCCCTCGCCCAGGGCGGCATCCGGGGCCGGGCCGAGGCCACCGGCCGCGGTCTCGCCTTCGTCACTCGCGAAGTCTGCGGCGTGACGGACGACATGAAGGCCCTCGGCCTCACGGCCGGCCTCGCCGGCAAGCGGGTGGTCATCCAGGGCCTCGGCAACGTCGGCTACAACACCGCCAAGTTCCTCGCCGAGGCGGGGGCCATCCTGGTGGGTCTGGTCGAATACGAGGGCGCCATCGCCAACCCCAACGGCCTGGACCTCGAACAGGTCATGGCGCACCGGCTGGCGACCAAGTCGCTCCTCAACTTCCCCGGCGCCACCAACCTGGCGAACCGGATGGAGGGGCTGGAGCTCGAGTGCGACATCCTGATCCCGGCCGCCCTCGAAAACCAGATCACCGCCGAGAACGCGCCGCGCATCAAAGCCAAGATCATCGTCGAAGGGGCGAACGGCCCGCTGACGAGCGACGCCAGCGAGACGCTCGACAAGCGGGGCGTGCTCATCATCCCCGACCACTACGCCAACGCGGGCGGCGTCGTGGTCTCCTACTTCGAGTGGCTCAAGAACCTCTCCCACGTCCGTTTCGGCCGCATGGAGAAGCGCTTCGAAGAGCAGGCCTACCGGCGCATCCTGAAAACCGTCGAAAGGAAGTCCGGCAACCTCTTCTCCGAGGCCGAGCTGGCCGGCGCCTCCCAGGGAGCGGACGAAGCCGACCTCGTGAGCTCCGGCCTTGAAGACACCATGGTGACCGCCTTCCACCGCCTGCGCGAGATCCGCGCCGTCCACAACAACCAGATCGACCTGCGCACCGCCGCCTTCGTGGACGCCATCGACAAGATCGCCATCTGCTACCAGGATCTGGGGATCTTCCCCTAGGGAGCCCTCACCACCTCGTCCCTCCTCTCCTGGGGAGAGGAGGGACGTTGCCTGCCACCAAGGTTCCTACGAAAACGCGTAGCGGGGGCCGCGACTTGGCCTCAGGCTAATAGGGTCCCCCACCAGCACAGCCGCAGTAGTCGCCACCGTAGCGAACGTAGTACTGCGTTTGCACCCCAGTGCACCAAGCCCCGCCTGGGTAGCAGGCCCCGGTGCAGTATCCAGCCCATTGCGTGTGGGCGGCGTCATAGTAGCAGTCGTATTCCCAGATCCTTGGGCAG
>CAXTNS010000643.1:0-4134 GCA_964245465.1 uncultured Thermoanaerobaculia bacterium | reverse complement strand
ACCACCTCCCACAGCGCCGGCATCCCACCCTCCTCCAGATTCGCCAGATACCATGCGCTCGCCGCCCCCAGAAAGGCGGCGCGCAGGAGCTTGGTCGCGTCGATGTTCGCCACCCCGTCCGCATGGGTGTGGATGTAGCGGTCCGGCCAATCGTTCAGATAGATCGCCGGCACCCGCCAGGAGCCTTCCGTCCAGACCTGGTGATCGCTCCCTTCGGTGAAGTCCACGAATTCGGCCTGGAGCGCCCGCTTGCTCCCCTCGGGATCGGTCAGCGGGTAGGTGGCCTCTCCCGTGCCGGCCAGGGCGTAGGACTGCTCGTTGACGAAGCGGCCGAAGGCCTGGCCCACGTCGTTGACGAACGCCGGCAGGCTCTTCGGCGAGCGGGTCACGTGGAAGACGGCCTTGGTGATCTCGGGGTCGCCGCCCACCATGTCCATGTGGATCACGGCCAAGGCGCGCCCCGCGAGGTCCGGCCGGGCGTTCAGGAGCGCGATCGTGCCCTCGATCTCCGGCGGCCAGACGAAGCGGATCGTGCGCCGCGGCGGCGCGAGCTTGCCCTCGCGGACGAGCTTCGCCAGCGTGCGCGCCGTCTCCAGGATGGCCGAGCAGCCGCTCGCGTTGTCGTTCGCCCCGGGCCGCTGGTGGTCGAGGTGGCAGGAGAGCACGATCTCGCGAGTCCGGTCTGCGCCTGGGCCTGCCCCGGGGATAACCCCGGTCGTGATGCTGTAGGCCCCCGGATGCTGGCCGGCCTTGACGCTCGCCCGCAGCCGCACCGGCCCGCCCGCCGCGAGCCGCGCCTGCCAGGCCCGCGCCTGCTTGAGCGAGACCATGAAGGCGAACGTCTTCGGCTCCGGAAAGGTGTTGAGATGTCCCCAGCGGACGAGGTTCTCATCCTCCTTCCACCACGCCGTCACCTGGTTCTGGGCGTAGGAGACGATCCCAGCCGCGCCGAAGCGGTCCACGGCGAGCGGGTAGACCGCGCCGGACTGGGACGAGGTGAGGACGAGCTTGCCCCGCACGTCCTTGCCCGCGTAGTCCGCCTCCGCGGTCCCGGCCCCGGCGTCCACCAGCTCGGCCGCGACCTCGCCGCTCGCGCTGTCCTGCGCCAGCACGATGGGACGGGCCTCCCAGGAGGCGATCCGCTCGGCGTCCACCCAACGGCCGCCTTCCTGGCGCTGCTCCCACAGCTCGGCGAACTCGGCGTCCCAAGCCGGCCGCGAGCGCTGGGTGCCGTAGAAGCGCCGGCCGTCCGCGGGCAGCTCCAGGATCTCGACCTCCGCGAGCCCGTACTCCTTCGCCCGGTCGCGCACCCGTTCGGCCGCGGCGCGGAACCCCCGCGACCCCCGCATGCGATGGAACAGCGTCAGGTCCTGGAGGTTGCGCTTCGCCGCCGCGCCCGACACTTCCGAAGCGATGGCCCGCACCGCAGGCTCGGGCAGCAGGGGCGGCGGCTCGGTAGCCTGGACCGGCCTCCCAACGGCCATCCAGAGGAGGACGGCCGCTGCCAAGGAACGGCTGCCGCGGATCACGAAGGAGCCCCAGGATTGCCGTGCTGCCGCTCCCGGAGAGAGGCCGTCATTTCGTTGAAGCTCGCCTCAATCTCCTTCAGGTGGATGTCAGCGGTGCGCAGGCGCAACGGGCGGTCGAGCTCCCCCTGCTTCACCTCTTCCAAGGCCCTTTTGAGCGCGATGTAGGGACCGGCGAGACGATGGGTCGTAAACACCGCCAGCGCGATCACCGCCAGGATAAGAAACACCGTCTGGAGCGTAAGGAGGAGCGCCATGTGGTCGAGCGCCTCGCCGCTCAGGCGCTCGGAGGCCACCAGGTAGCTGGTGATCCCGAACAGCACCACGGCCGCCATGGTGACCACGAGCCAGAGAGCCGAGTAACGAAGCACGTACGGCAGGGTAAACCGGACTCCAGACCCACGGACCCTTCTGAGATCCGACATCGGAACCCTCCTTGTAAGCGACCTTCAAGTTGCAATGATTCTATATCTTTCTGGCAGTCACTGGTACGCCCCTTGCTCCCCCGGAGACGCCATGACCGACAACCCTGAGAATCCGTATCCCTCCTACTGCGCCGTCCTCCTCGACATGGACGGGACGCTCATCGACAGCAACGCCGCCCACGTCCATGCCTGGGTCGAGGCCCTGCGCGAGCACGGCTACCCGGTCTCCGAAAAAGATATCTGGCCCCTCGTAGGTATGGGCGGGGACAACCTGCTCCCCGCAGCGGTCGGGATCTCGAAGGAGAGCGAGGAAGGGAAAAAGGTCAGCGAGCGGCGGGGCGAGATCTTCAAGACCCGCTACGTCCCTGGCATCCGGCCGTTTCCCGGGGTGCGCCCCCTCCTGGAGCGCCTTCGGGAGGATGACCTGCGGCTGGTGGTCGCCACCTCCTCGCCGGGGGACGAGCTTGAGAAGAACCTCGAGATCGCCGGGATCGCGGACCTCCTGGAGGACTCCACTTCGGCGAGCGACGCCGGGAAGTCGAAGCCGGACCCGGACATCGTGAAGGCTGCCCTGGACCGGCTGGGACTGCCAGCCGGCCAGGTCGTCATGCTGGGCGATACGCCCTACGACATCCAGGCCGCAGGCAAGGCAGGCGTAGAGGTCATCGCCTTCCGGTGCGGCGGCTTCCGCGACGACGATCTCAAGGGAGCCCTCGCCATCTACGACGGCCCCGCCGACCTCCTGGCCCGCTACGGCGAGTCGCCCCTCGGGCGCCCTCCGGCATCAGGCGCGTTCCGGGATCATCCACATCCCCCCCTTGGCGCGTAGCGAGGTCCCCACCTTGGGGACGACCGCCCAGCCTGGGGCCAGGGTCGGCCGGTAGCGCTGCGCCACCAGGGCCAGGATCAGTTGCATCTCCATCAGGGCCAGGTGGCGGCCGATGCACATCCGCGGCCCCGTGCCGAAGGGGTAGTACGCGTGCCGCGGCCGGCCCGCCACCTGCGCGGACTCGAAGCGCTCCGGATGGAACGCCTCGGGAATCTCCCAGAAGTCCGGGTGCCGGTGGGTCGCGTAGGGGCAGAGCAGGATCTGCGCGCCCGCCGGGATCTTGTAGCCGCCGATCTCGTCTTCCCCGTAGGCGGTGCGGTTGTAGAACCAGAAGGGCGGATACAGGCGCATCGCCTCCTGGGCTACCTGGGCGGTGTACGTGAGGCGGGTCAGGTCCTCGAACTCCGGTGTCCGGTCGCCGATCACCTCGGCGATCTCTTCCCGCAGCCTTTCGTCCACGTGCGGGTGCTCGCCGAGGAGGAACCAGGTCCAGGTCAGGGCATCTGCCGTGGCCTCGTAGCCGCCGAACAGGGTGACCATGACCTCGTCGCGGATCTCGAGGTCGGTCATCCCCTCCCCCGTCTCCTCGTCGCGGGCCGAAAGCAGCATGGAGAGCAGGTCGTCCATCTCCTGGCCGCTCTCCCGGCGTTCCCGGATGATGCGGTAGACCATCTCGTCCAGCGTAGCGACCGCCTCGCGGCAGTGGCGCTGGCCGGGCAGGGGGAACCACTCCGGGAAGGAGTAGGTGGCCATGCGCAGGGTGATCATCTCGAGAGCGGTGTTGAAGGCCTGCGACATGATACCGAGCTCGCGGCTGTCGATGCTCAGGCTGAACATGGTCTTGACGATGATGCCCAGGGTGAGGGACATCATCTCCCTGCCGATCTCAATGGGCTCCCGAGCCTTGCTCGCGGCCTCCCAGCAGTCCAGCCGCAGCCCGACCACGTCGTTCATGATGGGGACCAGAGAGGCGACCCGGCGGTGGGCGAAAGCGGGCTGCATGAGGCGCCGCTGGCGCCGCCAGCCCTCGCCCTCGTTCACCACCAGACCGTTGCCAAAGAGGAAGCGGGTACGCTCGAAGACGTTGCCCTTCCAGTAGTTATCGTTGTTCTCCACCATGACGTGGTGGACGTGCTCGGGCAGGGTGACCAGATAGATCGAGCCGAGCCCCAGGTCCAGGCGGACCAGGTCGTTGTACTGCAGCATCATCCGAGTACAGAACCGGGCGGGGTCGCTCAGCATCCGGGGAAGGACTCCAACCAGAGGGTATCCATGGGGGCGGGGAGGTTGCCCGCTCACAGGCCTTTCCAGCACCAACCTCTCGATCTTCGTGCTCATCTGACCCCTCCTCGGG
>CAXTNS010000642.1:0-4146 GCA_964245465.1 uncultured Thermoanaerobaculia bacterium | reverse complement strand
ACCGAGCGGATGAGCCTCTGGGTCTTGAGATCGAACATCTCGATGAGGGATCGCAGCTGGGCCTGCGGTGTGTCCTTCGCGCTAACGGAGCTGACTGCCATTCCATCCTCCAGATTCTTGTAAGGAGTGCTGCAAGAGATCCGCCCAGTCGCGGTAGGGACGCCGAAGCGCCCCCCGCACAGATCCCGGCGTGCGGTTTGCCCGCACCGGGCTCTTCGGTAACCCTCGCTTCCGCACTCAGCAAGCCCCGGCAAGCACCATCTGTCGATGCCGACTCTCCGTGATCCGGGGCTCCACCAGCGGAAATCGCTCTATCAAGGCGCTGAACTTCTCCCAGCTCATCCGGCTCTTCTGACTCCGCCTCCCCAGCCACTTCTTCAACAGCCGGGTGACCTGATGAAAGTAGGAGCGTAGGCTTGCGTGGTTGCCGATCACCCCGTAGTAATTATAGTGCCCACGAAGCCTCGCGTTCAACGCCTCCACCAACTGGCGTACCGGCAGATGCCGCTGAGCCTTGAGCCACTCGGTCACCCGGGCCGACGCCGACCGGAGCCGCTTGCGAGACGTCCGGCAGGTCACCCGCGGCGTTCCCTTGGGATCAACTACCCAGCGAAACTCGAACCCGAGGAAGTCGAACCTCTCCGAGCTCTTGCCCAGATGGAATCGGCTGAACCGGACCATCCGGCTCTTTTCCGCCGAAAGCTCCAACCCATACTTCGCCAGCCGCTTGGGCAGCACCCGCAGAAACCGATCGGCCTCCTCATACCACTGGAACGCGAATACCACATCGTCCGCGAACCGGCACATGAAGGCCCGAACTTTGCACCGGGGCTTCACTACATCCTGAAACCAAAGGTCCAGCACGTAGTGAAGGTAGATGTTGGCGAGGACGGGCGAAATGCTACCCCCTTGCGGACAGCATGGCCGCCTGCATCTCTACCTCCCTTTCGGGGCTGTACCAGACCTCACGGAGGTGCGGTCTCCCTTACGGCCTACATGGTTCCCTGTGTACGCTTCAGACCCTTCGTTCGGTTCGTCTCACGACTCTCCTCCTACGGATCTGCAACACTCGGTACGGGTGGTTGGTTAGACCTTACCCGGCAGGGACTTGCACCCTGCAGTCTTGGCGCACACGTGATACCGATGAGCGGCGGGCTGGACGCGAAGCGGCCGGTTTCCGTCCGCTCGATGGGTGGTGTTGGGCGCCATCTAGAACTCATGAGCTAGATGCTTGTTCGCCGTTCTGCCTTTCGTTGTCCTCAACAATTGCTTTCAGCCGTAGGCCAGTTCTTTTCGAGGCAGTAATGTGGTGGGTGTAAAGAGAGCAGCCCCAGGAGGATATTCCTGGGGCTGCTGGTCCTCAGAGGTATGGACAATAAGGCCTTTTCGCCGCACTGTATTGGTAACAGGGGTCTTGATAATAGCTACAAGTGCACGTCGAGGAGTTCCAGTTCCCTCCCATATCCCAGCAGGCCTGCTCCTCTTGCGGGTCGCAGGTCGGCGGAGGGGGTGGAGGAGCGCCGGAGGTCTGGCAGATGTAGGCCACCCAGATCGTTGCGCCGAAGGTGCCACAATAAGGGGAGACGCCGCTCTGCGAGCCGCCGTTGCAGTTCTGGACCGAGGCCTGAGCCGAGCTGTTGCCGGAGCCGTTGGTGACCGGCACCGAGGCCCACAGGGTCCCCATCGGATCGTCGCAGCACCAGGGATCGTTCTCCTTGATGTACTCGCTCACGTTGACGTAGGCGCCGTCGCAGGAGCCGGCCACCGTGAAATAAGGAGTCGAGACCTGGTGCACCCAGAGACTGTCCGAAAGGTCCCCGCCGTACCAGTCGCCGTTAGGGTTGTAGTACTGCGAGTGCCAGGTGTCGCAACTGCAGACGTTGCCCCACTGCCCGTTGTGCACGGTGCTGGGGCCATGGAAGCAGGTGGTGCCGTCGTCTGGGCACTCCTTGTACTGGTGGTAGGAGCCGAAATAAAGATTGATGTCGCCCGTCATGGCGCCCGTACCGGGTGAGTGGGTTGAGTCGACGTTGTTGCTGCAGACGCCGTGGCTCGCGTGGTTGTTGCACTCGAGCCCCCACCAGCGGTTCATCCACCGATCGTCGCTGTAGACCGACAAGGCGCAGGTGCAGGTCTGGCTCTTGGAGAGGGACTGCGGTCCACTCTTGCCGAGGGGCTCGGACGTCCCCCGGCGGCCGGACTGGAACTCGCGTGCCGAGAGCCCCGCTTCCTTCTGGAAGCGCGCCTCGACGCGGGCGAGCCTCTTCTCCACCGCGCGGCAGGTTTCGGCGTCACCCTCTCCCAACCGGCACTTGTCAAGGCCGATCTGGAGGTGCGCCCTCTGTTCGAGGAGATCGGTCAGCTCCTGGACGGAAGCGCGGACGCCCACCTCCTGCGCCCGCTTCTCTACTTCGACGAGGACGTCCTTCCGCTGCCGCTGCGCCAGCTCCGCCTCGCGGCGCGGAATCGACGAGGCGAGCGCCTCCCGCGCCTTGGCTGTCATCCTCTCCGCCCCCTGACTGCCCTGCGGCTCTTGAGCAAAGCCGCTGGAGGCCATCAGGAAGGCTGCCAACACGAATAGTACGCTCCGACAAACTTCGAGTCTCTGGGTCATGCTCTGTCCTTCTGAAGTAGCTTGGAGTCAATCGATGGCAGGTACACCCGTGCGGTCAACAATTACGGGCCGCATCACAGCCGAGAGGGCCGGGAGGAGGACTCCGGTCGAAGTGAGAAACACGTGGGCGCACGTATACCGGCACGACGGCTCCATGCTGTGACTGCTCCGAGGCGGCGTGCGGTCCCGACCATCAGGACCGGCGCTTCCTCGGAGGCGGACCTATGGCCCGCTGTTGATGTGCGGGGAATGGAACCATCCGGGCTCTCCAATTATTCCGCAAAGCCCAAAGTGCAAGAACTGCCCGAGTCTTTCTCCCTCCTCTCCACTTCTCCGAAGCCCTCACCACCCCGGCTGCAGCGAACGGCGCCACATTGTTGACGCTCGATTGGCGGTTGGTGCCGCCTGCCACAGCCAGCCACAGCCACAGGGCGGCCTGCAGCTACTGTTCAATAGCCTCTTGGATGAGGGTGGCCATGAGGCCGCGGCTCTTTGACTGGGCCAGGGCGAGCAGCGTGTCGCCGTCCTCGCGAGGTTCGAGCACTGCTTGTCTGCCGCCGCGGAGAGTTGTCGAGGTCGAAAGGAGTGACTGAAGCCCGCGGCCATCCCCCGGATTCGACACAGTCGAAGAGATCGGCGCAGAGCGCTGCGATGTCGTTCGAGGAAGGCAGCAACGGTGCCGCCGAGGGGAATGCGCTTTCGAAGCGCACTGCGCCATTCAAACTCGAGTCGCTCTCTGTGGTCGCGAATTTGCTCGAAGAGCGTGATTGCTTCGCTTGGCATGAGAATGGATGGGAGCAGCTTGAACCAAGGGGGTGCGCAAGGTCAAACGATCCGCTCTTTGCGACGCTGCGAGAGAGTTCGTAGGCCACTTCGTCCTGGAGGGTGCCGTCGCGCCAGGCTGCAGCCACCCAGGCATGAGGAAATACGTCGCCCTCGGCAGAGAGGCGATCGTAGGCACGGGCGAGGAAGTCAGGAGGTGTGGGTGCGTCTTGCATGGGAGCAACTGGCTCAGCGGTCGGTAACCGGAAGGCCTACGGACCAACATTCACTGGCCGGGGCCGGCGACCAGCGCTCGAAATCGAACGACCATCCCGGCCCCGGTCCGGTGCAGTGTTTGGTTATGCGGCTACTACCGGCCGGCCCATTGCGGGTAGATCCGCGCGACGATCGACGGATCAGCGGTGGCTCGTTGAAACTCGCCCATGCCATCGGGTCCTTGGCCCGGTCGGGACAGTTCTGTGCGTTTCGAGTCGCGGCTCGGACGATTCCGCCGAACGTCCGGTCTCGTGCCAGACCTGCGTCTTCGGGTGAAAGCGCGAATGACTCCGCGAGTTGTCGCTCTGTCTCCGCGTCACCGACGCCGGCCAGTGCGTTTCGGATGACGTGCTCCACGACTTCGTCCACTGTGCGGCCCGGTGGAAGCGGCACGTTCATGTCGTCGGTCCAGCCTTCAGGTAAGCTCATAGCACGCACTCCCATCCGTGATCGTTTAAGCCGCCCATTTGAGTCCCGCACGGTCGGGAAGTAGG
>CAXTNS010000641.1:0-4151 GCA_964245465.1 uncultured Thermoanaerobaculia bacterium | reverse complement strand
ATAGGGCATCGGCGCAGAGGAGCCGCAAGGGTGCCTGTAGCTCAAGGCCGTAGCTATGGGCGCAGGCGGCAAACCTGCTGTGCAGGTCCTCCTGCGGCATCTCTCCGTCTACCAGGAGGACGCCCGCAGGTTGAGGAACGGTGTACCTCAGGAACGGCGCGCCAGAGGCAACAGCCCATGCAAGATGCCCCACAAAGTGCGTTTTCCCGACGCCCCGCCAAGCATGCAACATGGTGATGTCTCTCTCCTGGATAAGCCCCTCCACCAACCAACGCCGGGGCGGGAGATCCATTCCGAGGAAATCCAGGACGGAGATGGACTGCGGCGCGGGCCGCCCGGTCCTTTCCTCGGTCACGCCGCCCCTTGTCCGGGGTCGGATGTCGAGGCCCGCTCCTGTTGCCGCAGGAACGCATCCAGGCTCTCGACTCGGTAGCGAACGGCGCCGCCGATCTTCACAAAGCGTGGCCCGCCACCCCGAACGCGAAAGCCCTCTAGGGTCCTCGCGGACACGCCCAAAAAGTCGGCGGCGGCGCGGGTGTCGAGTACGGCGGTTGCTGGTCTGGGGGCGGATTCTTCTCTACGTTTCGTTGCCATGCGCGCAATCATGCGCAGGCGTCACTGGACATCTCGCCCCTATCTGTCCAACGATCCTCCCAAGCGCCCAATCTTCTTCCGCAGGGCCTCGATTGCCTTCTCGCGGCCCCGAGGGTCGGCGTGGTCTTTGATGCTGCCGTGCTTGTCAATGAGCGATTTAGCTATGGCGGGGCATCCATGGCTCGGGTGCTTTGCTCGGTATGCCCGCACGTCGGCGAGGAGAGCTTCATTGGAGCGGGCGGCCTCGTCTCGCCTCGTCTCACGGCCCCGGCGGCCTCCCCGGCTCGCGCCGCCACGAATCCGGGCAAATTGGTTCTCCATCTCCCTCTGCTTGCTCTCTTTCTCCCGCCGCTCCCGCTGGAGAGCCGTTGCCAACGGGTCGGGTAGGCCGTTGTCGCCGTAGACCACTCCGGGCTCAGGATTGGTCGGGTAGTAGCGGGTTGAGAGCAGTTCCTTGGTACCGTCGCGATTGGTGGCCCATATCCGCTCAATCTGACACCCGTACACGCGCCGCTTCTCGTCCAGAGCGTCAGTCAGCCTGTCAAAGGTGCCTTGGTCGAGGTCGACGTGGGGCGGCGCTTCAGCCCTGGCGCGGGCCTCTTCCAGGTTGGCGCGGCCGGCGTCATCCATCGCCTCCAAGTCATGGTAGGTGAGCGCCGCCTCCTGGTCGTCTATGTAAACGGTAGCGCCGGGCTCGTAGACGACAGCCTTACCGCCCTCCCACAACTCAGGTCGTTCTGGAGCGGGCGTGCCGCCCTCCATCCAGGACATGCGCTTGACGACGCGGTAGAGACGGCTACTCATACAGTCCTCACCAACACGGCCACGAGATCACGCGGCCTGCTGACATTGTGCTGACACGCCGGGACCTTTGGAGGGATAAGTCGTTGAAAGCAATAATCTTTAGGTTAAACCACCCGAAATTGATCATTTCGAGCACCGTCGAGAGGGTGCGGAGGGGGCGCATGAACCGCATTCTATGGCGCCCCCCCTCGAACCTGTTACTGCTTCTGCACGCCCAGCAGCCGGAGCGGCTGGGGGCTGTAGCTCTCGATGTCGACGGTGCCCGCCGTCATGGTCACCTTGGCGGAGGCGAAGAAGCGGCCCTCGCCCTTGCCATTGTCGTCGAGGTTGATCTCGATGTAGCCGAACGGGTAGTCGGTGCTGCGGGAATTGTTGACGGATTCCCGGAAGGAGATCGGACGGTCCATCATGAGGCGGATGACGCGCCCCTTGTCCCCCGGCCTGGAACGGGCCACGGCGATGGGATAGCCGAGGCCGCCGCCGACGCGGATGTAGCCGCCTCGAGGTCCCAGAGCGCGTCGCGCAGGGCGTCGGGACCCTTGTCTCTCAGGATGCCCGCGAGTTTCTGGATCTCCGCGTCCGTCGAGTAATGGTCGATGTGGATCATCACCGGCGAGATACCACCCCGACCGGATTGGCGACGGTAGCCGTGAACCGCTCGCCTCCGGACTGAGCCAGAAGCGGCGCCGCAAGGGCAGCACCTGCGATCAGCGCGGCCGTCAGCAGACTGAAAGTCCTCTTCTCTTTCATGACTACATTCCCCCCTTCAAGAAGGGACTGCCGCATCCTGCGCGGCAGGCCCAGAGAAAGCTGACGCGATTTCAGTTCCAGCGCAGGCATCCCATGTCCTTGGCGGAACAGGGGAAACGGCCTTTCGTTGTAAACTCCGGACATGGAGGAAGGGACGGTCGTGGGCTGACTTGCCCCGGACTCGGGGCTCGCATGTTGTCCAATGGTGCCAAGACGAAAGGCGCAGATCACGAGATCGTGATCCTCGTGCACCTCGTGCAGATGGTAAAGGCCGTCCGCAAGGTGCGCGACGAGGACATCGCCCGCCAGCTCGGCGTCGGCTCCGGAGAGGTGGCCCAGATGCTCTCCGAGAGCGCCAAGCCCTCTTTCGAGCAGCTCCGCCAGCTCTTCCTGGCTGTGGGGATGGACACCGACGGCGTCTTCGAAATCCAACCGGGACAGCCCGAGAAGACCCTCCTGGCGGCCGACGGCTTCGGCAACGCGATCGAGCGGGGCCTCCAGATCCTCAACGAAGAAGGCGGCGCCTAACCGCTGGCACCGGGCCTCAGGAGACCGCGGGCGAAGCTCGCGAGATCGGCCATGGTGTCGCCTTCCCGCAGCCGCGGGTGCGAGGGCAGGCTGGCTTCGCGGTGGCGTCGGCCCCCCACGATCAACGTCCCGCCCGTGTGCTCGACGCTCTCCAGCAGGCGTTCGACGCCGTCCCCCACCCCCAGGCTGTGCGTCACGTCCTCGTCGGTGAGGCTCAGCCAGACGAGCCGCGGCCGGAGGGTTTCGACGGTCCGGGCGAGGACCTGGAGCGGAGTCTGGGCGCCCAGGTTGACGCTGCGCCAACCGCCTTCGGCCATCACGGCGCTCGCGAGTTGGGTGCCCAGGAGGTAGACGTCCGGAGCGCCACCGACGGCGAGCGGCGCCTCCTCGCCCGGGGAGGGCAGGAGGAGGCGCAGGAGGTTGACGGCGTGGAGGCAGATGTCGGTCGCCCGGTGCTCGACGGCGATCCCTTCCTCGCCCTCCTTCCCTTCACAGTGCCAGAGCTCGCCCAAGACTCCCAGCGAGGCGCGCAGGGGGCCGTCGGCGAGAGCGGCGATGGCCACGCCTTCGAGGTACCAACCGATGAGGAGGCCGCGGGCTTCCACGGACGCCCCCTCGCGGAGGAGCCTCAGGAGGAGCGCGCCACCGGGATCTTCCGCTTTGGACGTCAGCCCTCCGAGCCCCAGCAGCTCGGGCCGGACGAGCGGCATCCGGGCCTCGCGGACGAACTGGACGGCCTCGTCGAGAGCGATCCGCCGGTGTCCGCCAGCGGTGCGGTGAGCCCGGATCCGGCCGTGGTCCACCCACCTTTTGACCGACGACTCGCTGACGCCGACGGCCTTGGCGAGATCTCTGGGGGAGAGAAAGAGTTGCACAGCAAGTTCTATTCTCCCATGCCAGAGGGGCGGCCGGTCATTTTGGGAGGGGGCCGCCCCTTCAGTTGGATAGCAAATAGGGTCAGAACCCTGGCGGGCGGGTGCGGTAGGCGTCGTCCCGATCGCGGTCATCGCGGTCATCGCGGTCATCGCGGTCGTTGCGGTCGTTGCGGTCGTTGCGGTCATAGCGGCCATCACGACCGTTATCGCGGCCATAGCGGTCGTGCCAGCCGCCCTGGCGGCGGTAGCGACCGCGGTCACGGTCATTGCGGCCATAGTACCGCGAGAGATCGGACATCAGGTCGGCGATGCGGTCCACGCCACGGTCCACATAGGGCCGGGGGCTGATGTAGCGTAGCGATTCCGACAGGTCGAAGAAGGTGTCCTCGAGCCCCGCGAACTCGTCCCCGGCGTTCCGGCGGTTCGAGCGGTAGTCCACCTGATCCTCGAAGCGGGCGGCCCGGGCGTGCAGCTCGCGCAGGCCCTGGAGCACCCGGGCCTCGTCGCGGTCCGGACGGCGGTTGTTGCGCTCGTACTCGCGCCGGATGGAGTAGGCGACATCCTCGATCTCGTGGGCGATCGCGGTCCTGCGGTCGTTGC
>CAXTNS010000640.1:0-4152 GCA_964245465.1 uncultured Thermoanaerobaculia bacterium | reverse complement strand
GCGGGCGGCGGGGGAGGCGGATGCGCGACTGGCTCCAGAGGCGGCGCAGGCGCTTCCAGATCCTTCTCATTGCGGGAGGGCCTCCTTGAGACGGGCCAGCCTCTCTTCGACGGCATCGGAGACGGCGTCGGCCTCGAAGCGGCGCTTGAGATCCTCGCCGGAGAGCTCGTCGTCGATCCTCTGGTAGTTGCGCTCGGTGGCGGCTTCCTCCTCGATACGGCCGCTGATGCGCTCGAACTCTCCCATCAGGTTGTGCGACTGGGCGCTCGCCAGGACGTCACCAATAGCGCGGCGCGCCTCTACCTGGCGCATCTGGGCTTGGACGAGTTGGAGACGGCCGCGGGTCTGCTCGACCTTTTCCTGCATGCGGGCCACGGACTGGCGGACCTCCTCGGTCTCCTTGGACTGCTTTTCGAGCTGCTGGGCGAGTCTCTCGCGATGGCGTTCGGCCATCTCGGTGCGGCGCAGGGCCTCGCGGGCGCCGGCCTCGTCCCCCTTGCCCAGGGCGCGTTCGGCGGCCCGCTGCCACTCTCCGGCGTCCTGGGTGTGGAAGGCGACCTGAGCGCGCAGGCGGTCTTCGTTGGCCATGGCCCGGGCCACGGCCCGCTTGGCGGCGTCGAGCTCGTCCTCCATGTCGTGCACGAGCTGGTTCAGGCTGCGCTCCGGGTCCTCGATGGCGTCGAGGGCGGCGTGGATGCGCCCCTTCATCAGCAGGTTGAAGCGTCGAAAGATGTTCATGGCTCGTTCCTTTCTAGAGAGGTCTTGAGGTCAGCTCCAGGACTGGAGCTCCTGGCCGAAGACGCGGAGCTGCTGGAGGACGCCTTCGCGCCGGTATTCGAGCCAGGCGGCGGTGGCCATGAGCGTCATGCCGAAGCCGAGGCTGAGCACCCAGAGGACCAGGGGCGCGGTGGTGCCGATGCGGAAGACGAAGAAGCCGAGGTCCGTCAGCAGAGCGGCGGTAGACACCGTGAGCAGCGAGCGGCTGCGCAGGGCGAAGGACGCGGCGCCGAAGGCCACCGAGAGAACCAGCAGGGCGGCCAGCCAGTCCCAGGAGATCTCACTGGAGAGGGCCACGATGGGGGTGGCGTAGACGAAGGAAGCCCCGGCGGCCGTCACCCGGCGGTTCCACGTCGGCCCGAGTTCGGTCCGCAGCAGCCAGGCCAGGAGGAGGAGCCCGAAGCCGGGCGCCAGGCAGTAGAGCTCGACGCCGAGCCCTGCCATGGTGACCGCCTTCAGCAGGGCCAGGCCGAAATAGGCGACCGAGGCGGCGGCCGGGAAGACGCGCCGGGTCTCCCGCGACGCCACGACCGTGTAGAAGAGGCTGACCAGGAAGGTGGCCAGGACCGGGAACCACACCGTGCCGGTCCCGCCCCCGGAGAACGCCCTCGTCAGGGAGAGGCTGCCGGCCACGAGGGGCAGCGCGAGCCCCACGAAGCGGCAGGAGGGGGTGATGGACGCACCCAGATCCTTACGCTCGTACCAGGCGCCCAGGGCGTACTGGGCCGTGCCCACGGCGAGGAGCACGTAGGGAGCGGCGCCGCTGCCGAGGTAAAGCCAGCCGGCGGTGAAGCCGTGGAGCACGGCGAGGCCCGCCCAGGTCTGCATCTGCCAGCCGTAGAGAGCGTCGCGGTCGCGCTTGGCATCCAAGAAGGAGACGGCCGACCAGCCGGCCGCCAAGGCGATCAGAGCGGCGTTCGCCCAGGTGCCGAGCCCGGCTCCTCTGGTGGCCAGCACGTAGCCCAAGGTAAGAACGGTTTCGAGGCCGAGCGTCCAGGAGCGTAGGGACCGGCGCCGGCCGAGCAGCTCGATCAGACCTCGCCAAGCCAGGGCGCAGGCCGCGATCCAGGGGAGCAGGGCCACGTCGAGGGCGAGGATGGCGGGGATCAGGTCCCGGTCCGGGTTCCCCTTCGCGGCGGCCAGCACGGCGAGTTGGAGCAGGGGCAGCAGGGTGAGCCGCGCGGGGAAGGCGAGGCGGGGAGCCCAGCCCTCGATGCCCGTGCGGGTGAGGAAGAGGACGCCGGTCATCGTGAGGGTGAGGACCAGGACCTCCCAGCCGGCGAACAGCAAGCCGGCCGCCGCGGCGAGGACGAGCCAGACGCGGACCAGGCCGTGCAGGGAGAGGGCGGTGAGCACGTCCCAGTCCTCCACGTCCATCCCGAGCCGCCGGGCCAGTCCATGGCCTGCGGAGCGCCGCGCCGCGACCAGCAGCCCAAGCTCCAGGCCGGCCATGGTGAGACCCGTGACGAGAAGCCAGCTCCACGAGCGCGACACGCCGACGAGGATCTGGACGGGGAGCCAGAGGACCACCAGGGTCAGGCCGAGGTCGATCCCCTCGTGGCGGGTCCCCTCCTGTTGGCCGTCCGCCAGGCTGTCCCACAGCAGGGCCAGCCCCCCGAGGAGCAGGATGAGAGGCTCGACGGTGGCACCGGTCCCCGCGAGCACCATCCAGACCAGGCCGAGGAGGGCGTGGAGGACGGCGAGGAGCTTCAGGCTGCCGCGAAGCTCCCGGAACCGGCGCGCGGCGAGCCAGGAGAGCACGAAGAGGGACTGGGTGAGGAGAGCCGTCCAGGCGGTGAGGTCGTCCAGACGGAGGAGGAGCTCTCCATGCGCTCCCATGGACAACATCAGGCCACCCATCAGGAAGGTGGCGGAGTGGCGGGAGATGTAACCCGCCAGCAGCCCGACGGCACCGGCCATAGCCAGCAGAGTGGTTCCGTGGGGGGCGTCCATGAGGGCGAGCGTTGCGATCCCCAGGAGCAGCAGGGCCGTCAGGGCGCTGTGGATCTGGTGAAGCCGTTCCGGAACCTGCCGGTACTTGAGCAGCACGCCCAGGCCGATGAGGATGGCGAGGAAGCCGAGCTCGTTCCAGCCGAGAAGGATCAACCCGCCGTTCCGGAGAGGCGCCAGGAGCGGCGCCGCGTTCCAGGCCGTGAGCGCCGCCCCCACACCCAGGACGTGGATGTACGGATGGCTGTAGCGCAGGCTCCAGCGCAGGAAGAGGCCGGCGGCGCAGAGGGCCACCAGGAAGAGGCAGCGACCCGACGGGTCCATCAGGGCCAGGGGAAGGGCCGCCACCGTGAGGGAGAACCCCAGGGCGAGCAGCGCCACGGACTGCCAGGGCCATCTCCGCGGCGCCCGTCCGAGAGAGACCGCGAGAGCCCGGTAATACTCCTCGCCCGTGCCGGCCAGCACGATCCCCAGGATCGCGAGCGGCAGGGCTAGGAACGTCGAGTCGAGGTCCAGCCCCGTCAGGGCGCCGATGTAGAGGACCCCCAGGAGCAGGAACGGCACGAGGTGAAGGGGACGGTCGCGGCCGTCCTGCTGATCCCGATGGAAGAAGAACCGGTTCACGTGCCGGCTGCCGATCTGGAGGACCGCACCCAGGACCAGGGCCGCCAACGCATAGAGGCCCTCGGGATGGGCCTCCCAGTGCTCTCCCAACCACGGCAACGCCGCCTGGGCCACGAACAGGATGCCTAGGGCGGCGGGGTAGAGCCGCCCGGGATAGCGAAGCTCCGACCGCAGGACACTCGCCGCCGCGCCCAGCAGCACGGCGCTCCCAGCGCTGAAAGCGAGCCATCCCCAGACCGTGTCCAGCAGCCGCAGATAGGCCGCGCCCCAAGCCAGCACGGGAAGCAGGCCGGTGAACAGGAACAGCAGAGCCGAGCCCGCGTACGGCAGGTGCAGCCGCCGGCGCGTGACCCGGCCGAGGCCGAAGATCCCCAACGCCCCGGCCACCAGCACCAGGAACTGAAGCGGCACCGGGATCGCCGTCCATTGCGCCTCCAGGAGTCGATAAACCGAAACCCCCGTGACCAGAGCACCCGCCAGCAGCAGCCAGCGGATACCGGGAGCGGACCGCAGGCCGGTGTCCGCCGGGGTGGCCGGGATAACCGGGATGTCAGGATGCGATGTCGTCGTCTCGTTCATGGAATCTCCCTCCTTGCGTTCGCGGCCTGGGAAGGGCAAGGGAGAGGCCAGGGCGCTAAATGCTTGATTCCACGAGATCTTGTTGGGAGCGGTGCAGTCCGGGGACTGCGGTTTCCGAGGGGTGGGTGCAGCACGGAGACTGTACCTTCTGGCGATGAGCCCGGAGGGCGGAGAGACCCCTAGCCCAGGGTGTGAACCCTGGGGGATGGCATTGTGCGGTGC
>CAXTNS010000639.1:0-4157 GCA_964245465.1 uncultured Thermoanaerobaculia bacterium | reverse complement strand
GCTCTTCCGGCGCAGCCGCGCCGAGCTCGACCCGGCCGAGCAGGACACGCGGGTATACGTGCGCGGCGAGGTCGGCCGGCTGCGGGCGCCCCTGGAGGAGTGGAACGTCAAGGAGGACTCGATTCAGTTTTATCTCCAAAAGCATCTCCGCTATGCTGAGGCCTTCGCCCGCGAAGAGCTGGAGAGGCGGCGGCGCGGTCTGCCGTGGAAGGCGACCCCGCGCCTGTTCGGCACGCCGGACGAGAGGATCCTCTGGATGAAAGACCGCTACTACCGCATGCCGCTCCTGGTGCGCCCGGCGCTCTACTTCCTCTACCGGTACCTCCTCCTCCTGGGCATCCTGGACGGCCGGACGGGGTTCATCTTCCACTTCCTCCAGGCCTTCTGGTTCCGGCTGGTGGTGGACGTGCGGATCGAAGAATTGATGAAGGAAGATCCATGAGCCGGCGGCGGCTGTACGTCCTGCGGACGGCGACGGTGCTGATCATGACGGTCCTCGGCCTGGCCGTGGCCGAGATCGCCGCCCGGGCCACCTACGGACCGGGGTTTCTCTCGGTGGTCGATCCCTACGAGCACCACCCCTACCGGCCCTACGTGGAGCTGCCGGACGCCTACGGCAAGCGGATGTTCACCAACTCGCTGGGCTGGAAGGACAGCCGCCCCCGCCATGAGATCGAGCGCGATCCGGCTCCCCGGCGGCGGATCGTCTGCCTGGGCGATTCCTTCACCGAGGGGCTGGGCGTGCCCCAGGAGCAGACCTTCAGCGCCGAGATGGAACGGCAACTGGATGGACGTTTCGAGGTCCTGAACGGCGGGCGGGTCTCCTACTCTCCCCTGCTGGAATACATGCGGCTCAAGAAGCTCGTGGCCGAGGGGTATGAGGCCGGCGTGGTCGTGCTCCTGCCCGACCTGTCGGACCCTCAGGACGAGCTCGGATACGCACCGCAATACGAATTCTCCGCGTCCGGCGAGCCTCTTCGCCTGCGGTCGGGGAGCGACCAGCCGGCCGTGCGGTGGGTCTACAACCATTCCGCTCTGGCCCGCTGGCTCCGCCGCGGCCAGTTGCACCTGCGGGGGCAGGACCCGGTGGCGGAGACCGCCCATTCCGACCGCGAGAACGTGCTGGCGCCGGCCCAAGCGGCGCTCCTCCAAGCGGCCGGTCCCCTGTCCCTGGAGGCCTACGCCGCCTTGCCGGAAGGGGCCAAGGCGATCCTGAGACACAACTGGACCGATCATCCCCCGAGCGTGGCGGGGTGGGCCGGCGCGGGGCTGCGGTCCATGGAGGAGAACATCGTCCGCATTCAGCGACTGGCCCGGAGCCACGGCATGCGGCTGGCCGTGGTGGTCTATCCCTGTCCGCAGGTGCTCTATACGCGGGAAGACCCGGCCCTCTACGCAGCTCTGCGGCAACGGTTTCCCAAGTGGTTCCACGAGCGCGAGCAGATCTTTGGCACCCGGCCTTCGGACGGCGCCAGGGCCTACCGCGAGGCGATCGGCAGACTCTGCCGGGAGCGGTCGATCCCGTTCCTCGACCTCTTCCCGGCCTTCGAGCGCACGCACGGGTGGCATCAGCTCTTTCTGGCGGGCGATATCCACTTCAACGCCGCGGGACATCGCCTGGTGGGGCGGGAGATCGCCGCGGCCCTCAGGGAGGGCCGCCTGTGAGCCGCGTCCTGGGCCTCAGCGCCTACCATGCGGACGCCTCGGCTGCGGCCGTGGTGGACGGCCGTTTCGTGGCCGGGGTCGAAGAGGAGCGCTTCCGGCGGATCAAGCATTGGGCGGGCTTCCCCGAGCAGGCGGCGCGCTTCTGCCTGGAGGAGATGGGGACCGGCCTCTCCGGAGTCGCCGCCCTGGCCGTGGCGCGCCAGCCCCGGGCCTACCTGGGGCGCAAGGCCTGGCTGGCCCTCACCCACCCCCGAAGCCTGCGCCGGGCCCTGGGCCGAGCCCGGAACCTCCGGCAGGTCGCCTCGCTGGAGGAGCGGATCGCGGAGGCCTTCGGCGGCCCGGCCCCGAAGCTCCATCCGGTCGAGCACCACCTGGCCCACGTGGCGTCCGCCTTCTTCTGCTCGCCGTTCGAGGAGGCCATGTGTCTCACCGTCGACGGCTTCGGCGACTTCGTCTCCACCATGATGGCCGTGGGGCGGGGCAGCTCGATCGACGTGCTGGAGCGGGTCCACTTCCCCCACTCCTTGGGGCTCTTCTACACGGCGATCACCCAGTTCCTGGGTTTCCCCGGCTTCGGCGACGAGTACAAGGTGATGGGCCTCGCGGCCTATGGCGAACCCTCGTTCGCGGACAAATTGGGCCGGGTGGTGCCGGCGCGCCCCGGCGATCCTTTCGGTACCTTCGAGCTGGACCTCCGCTACTTCCGCCACCTCTCCGAAGGAGTGGACATGACCTGGGAGGACGGCGCGCCGGAGTTGGGCACGGTCTACACCCCGGCCCTCGAAAAGCTGCTCGGCCTCGCCCGGCGGCCCGGCGAGGAGCTGACCCAGCGCCACAAGGACATGGCGGCCTCCCTCCAGAAAGTCTACGAGGACCGCCTCTTCGCCCTGGTGCGCGCCCTGGGGAAGCGGACGGGGATGAAGAAGCTCGCTCTCGCCGGCGGCTGCGCCATGAACTCGCTCGCCAACGGCCGGATCTTCGAGCGGACGGACGTGGAGGACGTCTTCATCCAGGCCGCGGCCGGCGACGCCGGCACCTCGCTGGGCGCGGCGCTCTGGGTCCACCACGCGGAGCTGGGCGCGCCGCGGAACGGCTTCGTGATGGAGCACTCCTACTGGGGGCCGGCCTACGGTGAGCCCGAGATCCGCCGGGCGGTCGCGGCAGCCCTCCCCGGCTCGGAGGGGAGGGACGGCCTCTGGGGCGAAATCCGGATCGAGACGATTGCGATGGCGGACGAGGACCGCCTGGCGGCGGAGACGGCGGCAGCCATCGCCCGGGGCGACGTGGTGGGCTGGTACCAGGGGCGCTCCGAGTGGGGTCCGCGGGCCCTGGGCAACCGCTCGATCCTGGCCGATCCCCGGCGGGGGGACATGAAGGACGTCCTCAATCTCAAGATCAAGCGCCGCGAGTCCTTCCGCCCCTTCGCTCCCTCGGTGCTGGAGGAGCGGACGGACGAGTGGTTCACGATCGATTACCCCGACCCGTTCATGATCAAGGTCTACCCCATCCGGCCGGAGAAGCGCCCGCTGATCCCCGCCGTGACCCACGTGGACGGCACGGGCCGTCTCCAGACCGTCTCGAAGCGCGCCAACCCCCGCTACTGGAAGCTCATCTCGGCCTTCGAACGGGAGACGGGCGTGCCCATGGTGCTCAACACGTCGTTCAACGAGAACGAGCCCATCGTCAACACCCCGGCCGAGGCGCTGGACTGCTTCCTGCGCACGCGCATGGACCGGCTGGTGATGGGGGACGTTGTGCTCTCCCGGAGCGCTGAAGGGTGATCCGGTCCCTGCTCGAACGGCTGAGCCGCGGGCGCGTCCTGCGGCGCCGGCTGCCCCCGGAGCACGGCGGGCACGCGCTGTACGTCTCCCCCGAGGCCGCCATGAAGCTGTGGCGGCGGGATCTCCGCGCCGTGGACCCCTTCCTCCTGAGGATGGCCGGCGAGCAGGTGCGGCCGGGGATGACGGTTTGGGACGTTGGGGCCAACGTGGGCCTGTTCGCCTTCGCCGCCGCCTTCGCCGCCGGGCCCTCGGGACGCGTGCTCGCCGTGGAGGCGGACGGCTGGCTGGCGGGGTTGATCGAGCGCTCCGCCCGCGAGGCTCCGGCGCCCTATGCCCCGGTGGAGGTAAAGGCAGTAGCCGTGTCGGACGCGCCGGGGACGATCACCTTCTGCATCGCGGAGCGGGGCCGCGCCGGGAACCACCTGGAGAGCGTGCCGGGCTCCACGCAGACGGGCGGCACGCGGGAGGTCCGCCAGGTGCCCGCCGTGACCCTGGACGGCCTGCTGGAGGGCTCCACGCCTCAGCTCGTCAAGATCGACGTCGAGGGCGCGGAGCTGCTCTGCCTGCGGGGGGCCGAAAGGCTGCTCGGCGAGGTCCGGCCCGTCGTGATCTGCGAGGTGTCGGAGGAGAACGCGGGCGAGGCCGGCGCCATCCTTCGACGCCACGGCTACACCCTGTTCGACGCCGCGGCGCCGCCGGAGGAGAGACGCC
>CAXTNS010000638.1:1539-4178 GCA_964245465.1 uncultured Thermoanaerobaculia bacterium | reverse complement strand
GCCCGAGCTTCCGGACGTCGAGGTCTACCTGGCGGCGTTGCGGCCGCGCATCCAGGGCCAGCCTCTGGAAGCGGTCCGTCTCAACAGCCCCTTCCTGCTACGGACCGTCGAGCCTCCCCTCTCAGTTCTGCCCGGACGGCGGGTCGAGGATCTCCGCCGTCTGGGCAAGCGGATCGCGATCGGCTTCGAGGGCGGCCTGTTCGCTGTGCTCCATCTGATGATCACGGGCCGGCTGCATTGGAAGGCTCGCGGCGCCAAGGTCTCGGGCAAGACCGGTCTGGCCGCTTTCGACTTTCCCACCGGGACCCTGACGCTTACCGAGTCCGGATCGAAGAAACGGGCGGCCCTTTATCTGGTCGAGGGGGAAGACGGGCTCGCGGCTTTGGACCCTGGGGGACTGGAGGTGCTGGAGGCGGATCTCGACGCGTTCCGGATCGTCCTGGCGGAGAACCACACCCTGAAACGTGCCTTGACCGACCCGCACCTGCTGAGCGGCATCGGCAACGCCTACTCCGACGAGATCCTCCACCGGGCGAAGCTGTCCCCCCTCCAGTTGACCCGGAACCTCACGCCTGGGGAGACAGAGACACTGTTCCGAGCCTCTCAAGAGGTGCTGAGGGAGGGGATCGAGCGCCTCCGGACCGAGACCGGCGAGGGTTTCCCAGAGAACGTGACCGCCTTCCATCCCGCCATGGCCGTGCATGGGCGCTTCGGCAAACCCTGTCCCGTCTGCGGCACCCCCGTGCAGCGGCTCGTGTACGCGGACAGCGAGGCCAACTACTGCGCCACCTGTCAGACCGGCGGCCGGCTGCTCGCGGACCGGGTCCTCTCGCGGCTGATGAAGCAGGACTGGCCCAGGACGTTGGAGGAGTTGGAGGCCAGGAAGCGGCGGGATGCGGTATCCTGACTGGTCTTCTGGATCGAGATTGGCTAGAATCTGGAGCATGAGCACGATCCAAATCACGTCCACCGCTGAACCGTTCGACTCTCCCGAGATTGCGCGGCTGGCTGTGGGAGTGATTTCGACCGCAGATGCTATGGGACTCCTCGATGACATTGAGATCTACCGGCTGGACCTCCCCTCCTTCCGTGAAGTGGTCGACAAGATCGCGTCCGCTGGAATTGGCACAGAGATCCAGGCAGCTCTCTCCACTCCTCTGAGCCGGATCGGGCGACCCGAGATGAACCGCCTGCTCGACCGCCTTGCCTTGGCGATCGAAGAATCCCCAGCGCCCGCCCATGAATGGCGCTCTCTGGAGGATCTCTTTGGAACGGAGCCGCTCGCCAGCTTTCTTGGGGTCTCTCCCGCCAGCGTCCGCCGCTACCGTTCAGGTACCCGTGCCACACCGGACAGGCTCGCCATGCGGCTCCACTTCCTGGCCACTCTGGTCGGAGATCTGGCGGGTGCGTACAACGACTTCGGCATTCGCCGCTGGTTCGCACGTCCCCGAACCCTGCTTGGGGGGAAGGCCCCGGCTGACCTGATGCAAGGTGACTGGGATCCTGAAGTGCCAGAGCTGCGGCGCTTGCGCGAGCTCACGCAGTCTCTGACCGCTTCTCCCGGCACGTGATTCTCTTCCGGCATGCAGACCCGCGATTCCCATTCCTCTGGGAGACCGCGGCACAACCGCCAGCACGCTGGCACGGTCCCGGCGAGGGTCCCGTCCACTACCTGGCTGACACCCCGGATGGCGCGTGGGCTGAGTTTCTCCGCCACGAAGAAATCCGCGAGCCCGAAGAACTCGCAGGCATTCGGAGGGCTGTGTGGGCCATCAACGTCCCAGATCCACCGGATTCGATCGTTGAGGGCTCTGAGGACGTCCTCTTTGGAGGAGCCGACACCTATTCAGAGTGCAGAAAGGAAGCCACCCGTCTGAGGGAGTCAGGAGCCATCGGCTTCCGCGCGCCCTCCGCAGCTCTTCTTCCAGGCGGAGCGCGAGGATGGATCGTCGACGAGGGCTTGCGCGAAGGTCCTTCCCGAAATGGTGAGGTCTACGTGCTCTTCGGGCACCATTCCGACCTCGTCGGCTGGCTGGTAACTTTGGAAGGGTCGCCCCCAGCGTATCTGCTGGAGCGAGTCCGCCATCTGGACTCGACGCCGTTCTCCCCAGTGTAGGCCCTCTACGAGACGCAGGCTCCTCACCAACCGAGCCCCGGCGGCTGCGCTCTACGTAAATCTCTGGAACTTCTTCGATTCCCGAACCTCGTCGAGATCGCCTTCGGGAACGTAGTGCTGCAGGTGGCCGCACGTGGTGCAGACATAGACCTCCAGCCTCCCGCTCCGCCACCAGGGATGCGCTCCCGGCAGGAGGTCGGGAGCGTAGCCACCCCCGGCGGAGACCGCGGTCGTATAGATTTCCGTCCCGCCGCAGGTGGGACATTGATGGGTCCGTTTCATCTCTCCTCCTCACCCCGCGTAGATCTGCAACTCCCGCAGCTCCTTGATCTGATCCCGCAGCGTCGCCGCTTCCTCGAATTCCAGGCGCTTGGCGGCGGCTCGCATCTCCTTTTCCAGGCGGGAGATGCGCTCGGCGAGGGGCATGTCCATCCCGTCGGACACGTCGGCGAGGCGCGCGGGGCTGGCGCTGTAGAGGTCCAGGTTGCTCATCTGGACGAGCGGGTTGTGGATGTCCTTGAGG
>CAXTNS010000638.1:0-1529 GCA_964245465.1 uncultured Thermoanaerobaculia bacterium | reverse complement strand
TCTTGATCTCGTGCGCCAGGCGGCGCGCGGTCTCGCCGAGGGCCCTCTTCATCGAGTCGGTGACCTGATCGGCGTAGAAGATCACCCGGCCCTCGACGTTGCGAGCGGCCCGGCCGGAGGTCTGGATGAGCGAGGTCTCGCTGCGCAGGAAGCCTTCCTTGTCCGCGTCCAGGATGGCGACCAGCGAGACTTCCGGCAGGTCGAGGCCTTCGCGCAGGAGGTTGATCCCCACCAGGATGTCGAAGTCGCCGCGGCGCAGGCCGGTGATGATCTCAACCCGCTCCAGGGTCTCGATGTCGCTGTGCATGTAGCGCACGCGGATCCCGAGCTCGTTCAGGTACTGGGTCAGCTCCTCGGCCATGCGCTTGGTGAGGGTGGTCACCAACACCCGCTCCTTGCGGGCCACGACCTTGCGGATCTCGCCCACCAGGTCGTCCACCTGGCCCTGGGCCGGCCGGACCTCGATGACGGGGTCGAGCAGGCCGGTGGGACGGATGAGCTGCTCGACGATGACGCCGCCCACGCGCTCCAGCTCCCAAGGGGCCGGAGTGGCCGAGACGTAGATGCGCTGGCCCATGCGCGCGTCGAACTCCTCGAAGTTGAGCGGCCGGTTGTCCAGCGCCGAGGGGAGGCGGAAGCCGAAGTCGACCAGGGTCTGCTTGCGCGAGCGGTCGCCGTGGTACATGCCCCGCACCTGGGGGATGGTCTGGTGGCTCTCGTCCACCACCAGCAGGAAATAGCTGGGAAAGTAGTCGAAGAGGGTCGGCGGCGGCTCGCCCGGAGCGCGGCCGGAGAGGTGGCGCGAGTAGTTCTCGATGCCGTGGCAGTAGCCGATCTCCTTGAGCATCTCCAGGTCGAACCGCGTCCGCTGCTCCAGGCGCTGCCGCTCCAGGAGCTTGCCCTGGGCCTCGAGCTCGTCGAGCCGCGGACCCAACTCTTCCCGAATGGTCTCGATCGCCCGCTCCAGGCGCGGCTTGGGGGTGACGTAGTGGGTCTTGGGATAGACCGCGATCCGGTCCACTTCCAGAAGGGTCTCTCCCCTCAGGACGTCGAAGCGGGTGATGCGCTCGACCTCGTCGCCGAAGTACTCGACGCGGATGCCCAGTTCCTCATACCCCGGCAGGATCTCCAGCACGTCGCCCCGCACCCGGAAGCTGCCGTGGAAGAGGTCGAGTTGAGTGCGCTGATACTGCATGTCGACCAGGCGCTTCAAGACCCGGTCCATCCCCTCGGAGTCTCCCTTGCTGAAGAACTGGAGCATGCCGAAGAAGGCTTCGGGCGAACCCAAGCCATAGATGCAGGAGACCGAGGCCACGATGATCACGTCCCGCCGCTCGAACAGCGACTTGGTGGCCCGCAGCCGGAGCCGGTCGATCTCCTCGTTGATGCTGGTCTCTTTTTCGATGTAGGTGTCGGTCGCCGGCACGTAGGCTTCCGGCTGATAGTAGTCGTAGTCGGAGACGAAGTACTCGACGGCGTTGTGGGGGAAGAAGCTGCGGTACTCCTGGAAGAGCTGCGCGGCCAGGATC
>CAXTNS010000637.1:3699-4178 GCA_964245465.1 uncultured Thermoanaerobaculia bacterium | reverse complement strand
GCGTGGGCCGACCGTCCGGGCCGCCCTGGCCCATCGCCTCGCGCAGGACCTCCTCGAACAGGGCCGCCTTGTCGGTGAAGTGCAGGTAGAGCGTGCCCTTGGCCAGGCCCGCCCGCGCGGCCAGCTCCCGCTCCAGGACCGGCACCGTGTCCACGTACCGCCGGGTCTCGCCGCCGGGGCAGGCCTCACGGATCCGGTCCTCCAGCGCCCGCAGGCGGAGGCCCATGACGTCGTGGTAGTCCCGACCCCGGGCATACCGGGCAACCCGGCGCCAGAGATCCCCCGGCGGCTCCGGCTGCCGTTCGCCGTCCTCCTTGTAAAGAGGGTGGTATTGAAGGGCTACGAAGAGGACGCTCCGCGCCCCGGGAAAGATCCGGGAAGGGTCGAGCCGCGCCTCCATCCGCCGGCCGAGGTACTCCAGCCCCGCCTGGTCCCCCCGGTCCAACCATCGTGCCAGGGCCTCTCCATGCTCCAGCGGC
>CAXTNS010000637.1:2287-3689 GCA_964245465.1 uncultured Thermoanaerobaculia bacterium | reverse complement strand
CGTGGGGGGCCATAAGCGTCGCCGCAACGATGGCGGACTTTGACGCTCCACTATAACTCGGCCGGTCAGCGGCCGCAGTGGCTTGGCTGGCTTGCGAGCGCCTGATCGATGGCGTCCTTCAGGACCGGAATCCAGGTGCCGTAACCGCGATCGTTTGGATGAAAGCGGTCGGCGCTGAAGAGCGTACGGTCGCGAGCGAAGAGCGGTCCCGTCCGCTCCGCGATCGGCGCGAACGTCAGCTCATGTCGCCCCACAATCCTTTGAGCGATTTGGTTCAAGGCGCGGGAACGCTGGCCCGCCAAGCCCCTCAGCAGGCGGGGGATGCGGGGCGGCGTGCTCATGTCGGGCGAACCGGTGACCACGATCTTCATCCCGCAGTTGCGCCGCAGGAGCGTCGTGACGATCTTTTCGAGGTCGCGCTCGATCGAGGAAGAGGACGTGAGATGGATGACGTCGTTGGCTCCCACGTCCAGGAGCACGAGATCGGCTGCCGCGAGATCCGCGCGAGGGAGCTGCTCGGTCAGGACGTCATGAAGCCGAGCGCCGGATACCGCAACGTTCCTCAGCTCGACGCGCCGGCCGCCTCGCGCGAGGTGGCCGGCGGTTTCGACGGCCAGCCCCTGGCTGTAACTTCCACCCACGCCAACGGCGGTGCTGTCGCCGAGGACCAGGTAGCGCAGGGTCTCCTGCCCGGCACCGAAGATTTGTGGCGCCGTGGGAGCCCGCGCGGGCGAGCGTTCCTCCGACCGCACGGCGCTGCAACCCACCGAAACCAGAAGAACCACCAGGAACCCTCGCATCGCGTTCACCTTGGAACTACGACACCAAGGGCACTGGCAGATGACCTCAGGCCGTCGCGCTCCTGTTGGCACAGCGGCTGTGCTGAAATAAGAGCATGACGACTGGAGCCGTTCCGCTCGACTGGAAGGAGATCGACGCCCGCTTGGGCCGGGTCGAGCCGGAGATCGCCCGGGAAGTCCTCCTGGACCTCCTCACGGACGACATCTCCCCCCTGATCGCCCTCTCGCGCCTGCTCCTCGCCCTGGGCGGCACCCGGGAGACGGACGACCTCCTCGCGACCGTCGCCCAGAATTGGGGACGCCCCCTCGATCCCCGGCTGCGGGAGACGGCCCGCCTGCTCCACGACTACCGGGAAGGATGCGAGCGGGTCGCGGACATGCTGCGCGAGCACCCCGACCCCGCCACCATGTCCGGTCCTCCCGAGGAGGTCATCGCCACCTTCCGGCGCTTCTTCAACCGTTCCGTCACCCGCAACGAGGAGGCGAGCATCGCCGCCTACTCCCTTGGGGATCCCGGGGTCCTGTCCCAGGTGACGGACGAGATCATCTCTCTTCTCGACGAGTGGGGGCTCCTTGATCCTGGCCACCGGGTCCTGGCGCTC
>CAXTNS010000637.1:0-2277 GCA_964245465.1 uncultured Thermoanaerobaculia bacterium | reverse complement strand
GCAGGCCGCCCTCTCCCCTCGGGTGGCCGAGGCGCATGGCGTCGACATCGCGCCCAAAATGATCGAAGCCGCCCGCAGGCGTTGCGCCGGCCTGCCCAACGTCCATTTCACCCTCTCCTCGGGGCGCGACCTCGCCGGCTTCCCCGACGAGAGCTTCGACCTCGTCCTGGCCGTCGACTCCTTCCCCTACGTCCAGCAGGCCGGTCCGGCCGTGGTCGAGAGGCACTTCGAGGAAGCCGCCCGGGTGCTCGCCCCCGGCGGCGAATTCGTCATCCTCCACTTCTCCTACCGGGACGACACGGAATCGGACCGCCAGGACGTGCGACGGCTCTGCCGGACGACGGGTTTCTCGCTGGTGATGAACGGAGCTCAGCCGTTCAAGCTCTGGGACGGGGTGGTCTTCCGGATGCGCAAGAGTTGATGTACAATCTGGCGACGTCAGGGCACGTTATGAAAGAAAAGACCATTGATGTCCGAGAACTGCAGGAGCTACTCAGCAACTCCCTCCAGGAGGTCCAGGAAGGCGTTACCTTGATCATTACTGAGGAGGGAAAGCCTGTAGCTCGCCTCACGCCCGCAAACACTGGCTTGGAGGAGAGGCTTCAGTACATGTTGGATTCTGGAATGGCCTCTTGGAGTGGACAGAAGCCCTCGACTGATATTCCCCGTGTGCCCCGGCAAGGGAAGGGGTTGGTTTCGGACCTCCTGCTCGAAGACCGTGAATGATCTGCTATCTGGACTCCAACGCTCTAGTCAAACTCTTTGTCGATGAGCCCGGTAGTACAGAAGTCCTCCAAGCGATGAAGATTGCGGATCGGGTGGGAACGGTGGCCATCAGCCGCGTTGAGGTTGTTGCTGCATTCGGTAAAGCTCTCCGGTTAGGCTGGTTGTCGCGAGAACACGCTGTGGCTGCACGCCATCAGTTCACAATGGAGTGGCGTCACTACTGGCATCTCCAAGTTTCCGACTCCTTGATTGAACGGGCGGCCGACTTGTCCTGGAGCTATCGGTTACGTGGATACGATTCAGTGCAACTTGCAGCCGCTATGGCTTGGCAAGAAATGCTTGGAGTTCCGGTTTCCCTGATTACCTTCGATGTGCGGCTCTGGGAAGCAGCGGGCCGAGCGGGACTCGACACATATCCACAAGACCTTCCAGAGCTCTGTGAAGCTTGGAAGGCTCTGATTTGACCTTCTGCGATAGATTCCCATTCCGCGGCGCGTACCCGCGCCTCGCGACTTTCACTTCGAGAGGAGAAACCCGAATGTCCGACTGGGTCGAAGAGGGCGAGAGCGCCCCTGACTTCACTCTGTCCGCCGACGACGGCGGCACGGTCAAGCTGTCCGATCTCCGCGGCAAGCCCGTGGTGTTGTACTTCTATCCCAAGGACGACACGCCCGGCTGCACCAAGGAGGCGTGCGCCTTCCGCGACCGTACCCCGGAGCTCAAGGCCGCGGGCGCCGTGGTGCTGGGGGTCTCGCCGGATGACGTGGCGAGCCACGGCCAGTTCCGTGACAAGTACAGCCTCAACTTCCCCCTCCTGGCCGACACCGGCCACCAGGTGGCCGAGCGCTACGGCGCCTGGCGGGAGAAGAACATGTACGGCAAGACGTCCATGGGCATCCAGCGCTCCACCTTCCTGATCGACGGCGACGGCAAGGTCCGCAAGGTCTGGAAGAAGGTCAACGTCGACGGGCACGACGAGCAGGTGCTCGCGGCGCTCGGCTCGCTGTAGGCACCGGACCCGAGGGCGGGACCAGCCCCGCCCTACGTTCCTCCTTGCTTCTTTGCCGTTCCCCCTTCGGTTACACTACCGCCGCCTCTGGCCATCCCGAGGCATCCACACCGGACCCTCCCCAGGGGTTCTTCCAGACAAGAAAGGGTGTTCATGGATCTGTTCCAGCAGATGGTGGAGATGGGCCACGAGCGGGTGCTCTTCTGCTCCAACCCGGACGTGGGCCTGGAGGCCATCATCGCCGTCCATTCAACCGTCCTCGGGCCGGGGTTGGGCGGAGTGCGGATGTGGCCCTACGGCAGCACGGAGGAGGCGTTCGTGGACGTCCTCCGCCTCTCGCGCGGCATGACCTACAAGGCGGCCGCGGCCGGCCTGCACCTGGGCGGCGGCAAGGCCGTCATCATCGGCGACTCCAAGAAGGACAAGAGCGAGGCCCTGTTCCGCGCCTTCGGCCGGTACGTCGAGTCGCTCGGCGGCCTCTACATCACCGCCGAGGACGTGGGCACCGACATGGAGGACATGGAGGTCATCCACCATGAGAC
>CAXTNS010000636.1:0-4182 GCA_964245465.1 uncultured Thermoanaerobaculia bacterium | reverse complement strand
ACCAGGCCCCGCGGGGCAACCGGCCTCCCCGTGAGAGAGGCGGCGAGCCGTCGCACGAGCGCGGGAACCGTGCCGGCGAGCCGCCGGCCCATCAGCGCAGCGGCCAGCGCCAGCAGCAGCCGCACCCCAGGAAGAACCAGCAGCGCCGGCGCGGCGAGCCCTACCGGCCCGTCGAGGCCGCCCAGCCCCGCGAGGTCGCTCCCACGACCAAGCCCACCGAAGAGCGGCTGGGCCAGATCCTCTCCGCTTTCTCGCCCGCCCGGTTCAACCGCTTCCGGCGGTAGTTGCCGGGAATCCTTTCGCAAGGTTTTTCTCAGACCCTCTCCGGCAAGTGCCGGGGAGGGTCTCTCGTTCAGACCAGCTTCAGCTCCCGGAGCCGGCGGGACAAGGCTTTGCGCGAGACCTCCAGGCGATCGACCATGGCCTCGACGTCGCCGCCGCACTCCTCGAAGCAGAGAGCGATCTCATCGGTCGTCAGGTCGCCGGCCTTGCGGATGTGGGGGGAGCTTTCGATCAGCGCGTAGAGCGAGGGCCGGGAGATGTGGAGGGCTTCGGCCGTGGCCTGGAGGTCCCAGCGGTTGGCGCGCAGGGCGGCGGTCAGCTCGTCCTCGGGGATCTCCGAGGGCTTGCGGCGGACCGGGGGCTCCGGCGTCACCGTGGACATGGAGGAGGGGCGGACTCCGGAGTCGTCCTTCTCGGTGCCCTGGCCCTGGAGCAGGCGCTCGACCGCGGGGCCGGATTCGAGCCGGGGCAGGCCGCGGCTGCCGATGACGAGCTGGCGGACGATGTTGCGGAGCTGCCGCACGTTGCCCGGCCAGTGGTAGCGGGCCAGGCGGGCCATGAGCGCCGGCGGCACCCAGGTCTCGGAGGAGAGGCGCTGGACCTCGCCCGTGGCTTCGAGCTCCTGGCGGAGGAAGTGGACGAAGAGCCGGCCGATGTCCTCCCGGCGGTCGCGCAGGGCCGGCGTCCAGATCTCGTAGCCCGACAGGCGGTGGAGGAGAGGTGCCTTGAAGTGGCCGGCCTGCACGCTCGCCTGCAGGTCGGCGTCGGTGGCGGCGAGCACCCGTACGTCCACCCGCTGCGGCGTCTGGCTGCCCACGGGATGGATCTCCCGCGTCTCCAGCGCCCGCAGCAGCATCACCTGGACCTCGGGCGGGGCCTCGCCCACCTCGTCGAGGAACAAGGTGCCGCCATGGGCGCGGCGGAAGTAGCCTTCCTGGCTCTGGACGGAGCCGGTGAAAGCGCCTTTCACGGCGCCGAACAGCTCCGAGGCCACCAGGGTGGACGGAATGGCCCCCAGGTTGACCGCCACGAAGGAGCCGGAACGGCGCGGGCTGGCCTCGTGGAGAGCCCGGGCCACCAGCTCCTTGCCCGTGCCCGTTTCACCGCGCAGCAGCACCGGCACGTCGAGGTCGGCGACGCGGCGGATGTCCCAGCGCACCGCGGAGAGCTTGTCGCTCTCGCCGATCAGGCCCCAACGGCCGGACGGCTCGGCCGGGAAGCTGCGGCGCAGCCAGTGGAGCAGCAGGACGACGTGCCCGGAGAGCTCGAGCACCACGCCTCGCTCGACGTCCGCCGCCGAGAACGTCCGGGAGCCCACGAGGAGCGTGCCGTCGACCTCCACCCGGGTCCGGCTCTCGTTCTGCGACAGGACGACCCCGTTCTCGGGCCCGGGTTGGAACCGCAACGGCTGGCGGCTGATGTGCCGGTCCCCCAGCGGCCTTCCCGCGACCCGGTCGGGCGAGGTGAACTCGGGGACGTGGCGGGAGAGAAGCGTCTCCCGGCCCAGCGAGACCTCGCTCAGGGCCGTCCACTCGCCGACCCGGCGGAAATCCGGATGGAAAAGCAGGGTCAGTGCCGGGACCGAGCCCGAGGACCGCGTCTCCGCCTGCCAGCTCCGCGAGTCGAAAGTGCCCGACAGCCCTACCGTCGAGCCCTCGGAGTGAGTCTGTGTCATTTGCCGGGATTGTAACCGCTCACCCGCTGAAAACGGCAAGCCTGAGAGAATCGGGGATGCCATGAGCGTCCCCGCCCTGCCCATCCTCCACCGCGACGAGATCCTGCTGGCCGTGGACAAGCCCTCGGGGCTCGCCGTCCACCGGGGCGCGGCGCGGGACCGCGTCGTGGCGCTCCAACTCGTCCGCGACCAGGTGGGCCGGCACGTCCACGCCGTCCACCGCCTCGACCGGGCCACGAGCGGCGTCCTGCTGTTCGCCTTCGATCCGGACGCGGCCCGCCGGATGCAGGAGAGGTTCGAGGCGGGCGGAGTGGAGAAGCGCTATCTCGCCCTGGTTCGGGGGATCCCGCCGGAAGAGGGAGTGATCGACCATCCCATCCCCCGGGACGAGGACGGACCGCGAGTGCCCGCCGTCACCGAATTCCGCCGCCTCGCGGTCTTCGAGCGCTACGCCCTGGTCGAGGCCCGTCCCTTGACCGGCCGCCGCCACCAGATCCGCCGCCATTTCAAGCACCTGAGCCACCCGCTGATCGGCGACGTCCGCTACGGCAAGGGGGAGCACAACCGCCTCTTCCGCGAGCGTTTCGGCCTGCACCGCCTGGCCCTCCACGCCTTGGAGCTGGCCTTCGAGCACCCGGAGACGAGAGAGCGGTGGAGGATCGCCGCGCCGGTGCCGGAGGACCTGGCGGGGCCGCTGCGGGCGATGGGGATCAGTCCTTCCTTTGGGACAACAGATGGAGCATCTGCGGTTCAAGAGGAGGGAGCCTCTCGTTGACGGTCTTCCAGAGAACCGCGAGGTCAACCCCAATGGAGTCATGGATCAGCTTGTCCCGCATGCCCGCCATAGACTTTCAGGGAACTTCCGGGTGCTGATCTTTGAAGCTCGAGGAGATCCGTTTTGTCGCCTCTCCGATGACCTCCATTGCCCGGATCACCGCGTAAACCGTTCTCTTATCCGCTTTGAATTCTTCAAAGGTCATCCCCTCCAGGAACGCCAGGGCGTCCCTTGAAAAATCGAGGATGTCTTGGAGGATGTCTTGAATGAAGGCCGTATCTGTCCGTGGCTCGCTCATACCGGGACAGCTTCGTGAAGGATCCGCTGCTCCAACCGGGGCTTGAGAGCGCTTTTCATCACGAGGTCAACCTTGACCCCAAGGAGCTCACCAAGGTGATCCTCAAGCTCTACGTACTGGAAGAGATCCGGCGTCTCGTCGAACGTCACCAGCACGTCGAGATCGCTCTCCAGGGTCTGCTCGTCACGGACATAGGAGCCGAAGACCTCCAAGGTACGCACGTGGTACTTCTCGGCCAGATCCGGGAGGTGCTGGCGTAGCGTGCGGCGGTAAAGATCGACAGGTCTTTCCTCCATAGATTCATTATAGAGGAGCCCCTCCAGAGACGTGCCCAGCCGCCCATGCTACCCTTCGCCCCCATGGCGATCCTGCCCCCTCCCTCGACGCCCTCGACCCTCCAGGCCTTCCGCTCCGTTCCGCGGACGGGCGTGGTCTACGTCACCAAGGAGGCCACGGCGCGGGGGTACAAGACGGGCGATCCCGCGTGGTCGAACCTGGGCCAGGGGCAGCCGGAGACGGGGCCGCTGCCGGGAGCGCCGCCGCGGGTCGAGGCCCTCGCCATCGATCCGGCCGACCATTACTACGCGCCGGTCGCGGGCGTCTGGGAGCTGCGGGAGGCCGTGGCGTCGCTCTACAACCGGCTTTTCCGGCGGGGCATGCCGTCGCAGTACACGGCCGAGAACGTGGCGATTTCGGGTGGCGGAAGAGCGGCGCTGACGCGGGCCGTGGCCTCGCTCGATCAGGTCAACCTCGGTCATTTCCTGCCCGACTACACGGCCTATGAGGAGCTGCTGGACATCTTCCGGCTGGTCTCGCCCATACCCATCCTCCTGCGCCGCGAACAGGGCTACAGCTTCGGCGTCGAGGACCTGCGGCGCGAGGTCCTGGGGCGGGGCCTCTCGGTGCTGCTGTTTTCTAATCCCTGCAATCCCATGGGCAAGCTGGTCTCGGGCGGCGAGCTCGCGGACTGGATCGCCGTCGGCCGCGAGCTCGACTGCACGATGTTGATCGACGAGTTCTACTCCCACTACGTCTGGAGCTTCGGCGAAGGCGAGCCCGGACCCATGGTGAGCGCCGCCCGCTACGTCGAAGACGTGGACCACGATCCCGTGGTGATCGTGGACGGCATGACCAAGCACTGGCGCTACCCTG
>CAXTNS010000635.1:0-4185 GCA_964245465.1 uncultured Thermoanaerobaculia bacterium | reverse complement strand
GGCGTATCATGGCGCCGACCCGAGAACGTTCGACAACTTCGGCGATTTCAGTGGCGCCGGCGGGGGAGCCGCGATCCGCCACCAGGGGCAGGCCCGCCGGGGGGAGACCATGCGCATCCGTATCGAGATCCAGATGGCGATGACGTTGATCCTTTGCCTGATGTCCGGGAGGGCCGGAGCCCAGTTCCTCCAGTATACGCCGCCCGGCGGCCCCCAGGAGCTGCCCGAGTCGCGCAAGGAAGAGCTGGAGCGCGAGGTCGCCGCCGCCGACCACCACCTGGGAGCCGTGCGCATCGCCCCCTGGCTCGTGCTGCGCGACACCGCCTACGTGCGCAGCGTCTTCTCGACCGGCCAGGAGACGCCCGACGACGTCACCGCCACCCTGGGCGCCGGCTTTCGCGCCTACCTGAGGAACGGCCCCAAGGCCCTCTGGCGCGCCCAGGTGCTGCCCGAGTACGTCTGGTGGGCCCGGCAGACCGCCCGGCGGGAGATCAACGGCCGCTACACACTGGGCTTCCACGGCTTCTTCAACCGCCTGACCCTGGAGGCGCAGGGCGGCCGCGAGCAGCGGCAGCAGATCGTCACGCCCGAGGTGCCGGTGCCCGTGAGCTCCCGGCGCGACGGTGGTGAGGTACGCGCCGAAGTCGAGGTGAGCCACGCCCTCTTCGCCTTTACCGCCACGTCCCTGACGAGGCAGCAAAGTCTCGCCGATGAAGACGCGACGGACGACCCCCGCGCCGGGCAGATCGCCCTGCTCGACCGCGAGGACCGGATCGCCCGCGTGGGCCTGCGCTGGCGGCCACGCCAGCGGTGGGCGCTCGCCCTGGGCGCGGAGAGCTCGCAGACCGATTTCGAAGGCGGCGTCCTCGACCGCTCCAACGCCGGCACGGCCCCCGTGGCCGAGCTCCAGTTCCGGGGCCGCCGCCTGAGCTTTGGGGCGGACCTCGCGGCCCGCTCGCTCGAAGCCCGCCGGGGAGCGGCGTTCGTGCCCTACGACAAGGTGACGGGCAACGCCGCCGTGACCCTGGACAACACCCGCTCGCTGAGCGCCACGCTCTACGCCAACCGCAACCTCGTCTACTCGCTGTCGCGCGACTACCCCTACCTGACCGACGAGCGCCTGGGGCTCGCCTTCGGCCTGGGGCTCGGCAGCCGCACCCAGGCCCGGGTCTTCGCCGAGGCCGGCGACAACGTCTACACCGCGTTCCAGGCCGGCGCGCCGCGGCGCCAGGAGGACGTGACCTCCTACGGCGCCTTCCTGGGATTCCGGATCGCCCCCCGCCTCGCGTTCGGGCTCCAGGCCCTGCGCTCGGAATTCGATTCCAACCTGCCCGGCGGCGACCGCTCCTACACCTCCGTGGGCACCACGCTCAACCTCCTCGGAGACCTGGGAAGCCTCTGATCTGGACCGCGGGACGCATTTGCGGTACCATGGACAGCAGTAACACAAGCATCATGAGGAAGATAGCAGCACATTCACTGGTCCTGCTGCTGGTTGTGTGGACCGCGGCGGCACATGCCCAGGTATCGCAGGGCAAGGATCCGGCCTATCAGGTCGGATCTCGGGACCTCCTGGACATCCGCGTCTACGAGGACGAGAAGCTCAACGGCGAGCGGCGTGTCTCCGAGGCGGGCGTGATCAACCTGCCCCTCCTGGGGGACGTCGCCGTGGCGGGCAAGACCACGGGGGAGATCTCCCAGGTCCTGAAGAAGCTCCTCGAAGACAGGTACATGCAGAAAGCCTCGGTGGACGTGCAGGTGCTCGAGTTCCGCTCGCGCCCCATCTCCGTCATCGGCGCCGTCAAGCAGCCGGGCAACCTCGGGTTCTCCGGCCGCTGGACGCTGCTCGAGGCCCTCACCGCCGCCGGCGGAGTGACCGAGAACCACGGCAACGTCGTTCACGTCCTGCGCCGGGCGGACAACGGCCTGTCGGACCAGGTGTCGGTCAGCCTCGACGACCTGCTGCTCAAGGCCGACCCGCGGGTCAACATCCCCATCTTCGCCAACGACCTGATCAACGTCCCGGGCACGGTGGAGGTCAACGTCTACTGCCTGGGCGAAGTGGCCCGGCCGGGGGCGCTGACGTTCAAGAGCAATGAGCGGATCACGCTCCTCACCGCCATCGCCCACGCCGGCGGACTGACCGACCGCGCCTCGCGGCGGTCCATCCTCATCAAGCGCGCCAGCGGCGCCGCCGGACCGCAGGAGATCACCGCTGACTACAACCGGATCGTCGCCGGCAAGGAGCCGGACGTCGAGCTGAGGCAGGGCGACGTGATCGTCGTCCAGGAGTCCTTCTTTTGAGACCTCTCTCCCCCGTGCCCCTGCCTGAAGAGCCCGCGCCCAACGTGGAGCCGGAGTCCGATTTCAACATCGCCGAGTACCTCGGCATGGTGCGCCGCCACTGGAAGCTGGCGGCCGTCTGCTGCCTGCTGGGCTTGGCCGGCGCCGGCGTCCACTATGCCATCACGCCCAAGGAGTACCAGGCGACGGCCACCATCCAGATCGAGCGCCGCAACCTGACGCCGCTCGGCAACGGCCAGAACCCGTGGCTGGAGAACTACTGGAACCTGGAGTTCTATCCCACCCAGTATGAGCTGCTCCAGAGCCGCGGACTGGCCGAGCGGGTGGTCAAGAGCCTGGACCTCATGGAGGACCCCAGGTTCAACCCCGGCGCCCCCGCGGGCAGTGGGCGCGACGGCAAGAGCGCCCCGACCGCCGAGGAGGACGAGGCCGTGCTCGGCAGCCTGGCCAACCAACTCCGCGGCGGCCTCTCCGTGGCCCCCGTGCGCAGCACTCAGCTCGTCCAGCTCTCGTTCCGCTCCTCCTCGCCCGAGTTCGCCGCCAAGGCCGCCAACGCCTTCGCCGAGGCGTTCATCGACCTAGGTGTCGAGGACCGCTTCGCCACCGCCGGCAAGGCCTCGACCTTCCTCACCTCCCAGATCGAGACGCTCAAGCAGGAGATCCAGGACAAGGAGAACCAGCTCCAGGCCTTCAGCCGCCGCAGCGACATCGTCACCCTCGACCCGCAGACCAACCCCATCCTGCAGCGGCTGGAGATCCTGAACGGCCAGTACATCGAGGCCAAGAAGGCGCGCATCGAAAAGGAGTCGCGCTACCACGAGGCTCTCTCCGGCCCCGAGGGGGCCATCTCCGACAGCCTGTCGAGCGGCGTCGTCTCCGACCAGCGGGCGCAGATCCTCAAGCTGGAGCGGGAGTACGAGACCAAGCTCAAGACCTACAAGCCCGAGTTCCCGGACATGGTCTCGCTCAAGGCGGAGATCGAGAAGGCCCGCCAGCACCTGAAAGAGGTCACCCAGGAGCAGATGGGCAAGGCGCGCAACGACGCCTATGCCGAGTACCAGACCGCCCTGCGCCAGGAGCAGGGCCTGGAGTCCGAGCTGCGGAACCTCAAGACCGAGGCCATCGACCAGAACTCGGCCGCCGTCGAGTACACCAACCTCAAAGTCGAGGTCCAGACCCGCCGCGACCTGCTCGACGAGCTGATGCGCAAGCAGTCGGAGACCGAGGTCGCCGTGCGCCTCCAGGACACCCGCGAGTCCAACGTCCGGATCATCGACAAGGCCCTGCTGCCGGGCGGACCGTTCCGGCCGTCGCTGCGCCAGGACGTCTCCTACGGCCTGCTGCTCGGTCTGCTGTTCGGCATCGGCTGCGCCGTGCTGATCGAGTTCCTCGACCGCACGGTCAAGGCGCCCGAGGAGATCGAGCGGCGCCTGGGCCTGCCGGCGCTCGCCGTGATCCACGACATCTCCGACGCCGCCGGCAAGGGCTATGGCGACGCCTCCTACGCTTATGGCTACGGCTACGGCGCCGAGCCCGCCGCCTCCGGGCCCCGCGCGGCGCCAGCGGGCCGCGCCGAGAGGAAGAAGGCCCTCGCCGCCACGCCGCCAGGCCAGATCGAGCTCGTGCCCCACGAACGCCCGCGCACGCTGATCTCCGAGACCTACCGGTCGCTGCGCACGGCTCTGCTGCTCTCCTCGGCCCGCGAGCTCAAGGTGGTGGCCGTGACCTCGGCCATGGCCGGCGAGGGCAAGACGGCGACCGCGTCCAACCTGGCCGTGGTGCTGGCCCAGCTCGGCCGGCAGGTGCTGCTGGTGGATTGCGACCTGCGCAAGCCCCGGCTCCACCAGGTCTTCCACGTCTCCAACCGTTTCGGGCTGGTCA
>CAXTNS010000634.1:2642-4204 GCA_964245465.1 uncultured Thermoanaerobaculia bacterium | reverse complement strand
CGTGCTGCTTGAAAACATCGACCGTTGGAACCGTGAGCTTCGGGAAGAAGGCCGCCAGGAGGGCCGCCAGGAGGCGGCAGCCCAGGTGTTGCTTCGGCTGCTGCGACTGAAGTTCGGGACTCTGGCCCCAGAAGCCGAAGAGCGGGTGCGCTCCACGGATGCAGACCGTCTCCTTGAGTGGAACGAGCGGGTGCTGACCGCCGAGCGTCTCCAGGACGTCTTCAGAGACTGAGGGTCAGGGTCCGGCAGCACCCGGCCGTCAGTGCCGCCCCGCCCCCGCCGGCTCGGGCTCGCCCTCGGCCGGCACCCTCACGTGCGCCTTCCGCCGGAACAGCCCGCGGACCTTCTCCCGCCATTCGACCAGGATCTCGTAGACGGTCGGGATCACCAGCAGCGTCAGCAGTGTCGAGGTGATGGTTCCACCGATCACGGCCCTTCCAAGAGGCGCGCGGAAGTCGGCGCCTTCGCCGTGGCCCAGGGCGACCGGGATCATGCCGGCGATGAGGGCGATGGTAGTCATCAGGATGGGCCTCAGGCGGACGCGGCCGGCTTCGATGAGGGCGTCGCGGAGGGGCATTCCCTTTTCGTGGTTCCACTTGGCGAAGTCGATCAGGAGGATGGCGTTCTTGGCCACGATGCCCATGAGCAGGATGACGCCGATCAGGCTCATGAGGTTGATGGTGTCGCCCGTGATCAGCAGCGCCAGCACCACGCCCACCAGGGAGAGGGGGAGCGAGAGCAGGATGGCCAGGGGGTCGAGGAACGAGCCGAACTGGACGACCAGGATCAGGTACATCAGCAATACGGCCAAGCCCAGGGCGGCGAAGATCTTGGAGAACAGGTCCGCCTGGTCCTCGACGTCGCCGCCCTGAGAGAGCTCGACCCCGGGCGGAAAGCGCAGCCCCCTCACCATCCGGTTGATGTCGGCGGACACCTCGGAGAGTGAACGCCCTTCGATGTTGGCGCCCACGGTGACGATCTTGTCCCGGTCCAGGTGGTCGATCTGGGCGGGGCCGAGGCTGCGGGTGACGGTGGCGATCTGCCCCAGGGGAATGAGGCCCGGCGTACTCGTCGTAGTGGTGGACGGGGCGGCCGCTGCCGAGCCCTGGGGGCTGCCCGTGGCAGCTCCGGTGGAACTGCCGCTGGTTCCGGTCACCATCAGGGGGAGCCGCTCGATGGCGGTGAGGTTCGCCCGCGCCTCCGGGGCGAGGCGGACGGTGACGTCGCGCGTCTTGCCGAGGGGGTCGATCCAATCGCCCGCGTCGATGCCCGCGAAGGCGGGGCGCAGGGACTGGGCTACTTGACCCAGATTGAGGCCGAGGGTGCCGGCCAGCCCGCGGTTGATCCGCACCTCGAGCTCGGGCCGCTGGCCGCGGGTGGAGAGGCCGATGTCCGTGGCGCCTTTCACCTTGCGGAGCTGGTTCTCGACCTGAAGGGCGGCCTGGTTGAGGGCGGCCGTGTCCTGCCCCCGGAGCTGGACCTGGATCTGCTTCTGGCCTCCTCCCGGCCCGCCGCTCTCGGCGATGTAGGTTACGCGCGTGTCGAAATAGCCGGGCTCGCCG
>CAXTNS010000634.1:0-2632 GCA_964245465.1 uncultured Thermoanaerobaculia bacterium | reverse complement strand
ACCTGGCGGATCTCCTTGCGGATCTGGCGGGCGATCTCCTGCTGCGAGAGGTCGCGGTCCTTCTTGTGGACCAGCTTGACGTAGACGCTGCCGGTGTCCACACCGCCCGAGCCGTTGCTGCTGCCGATGGTGGAGTAGGTGTAGGCCACCTGCGGGTGCGAGCGGGCGATGTCCGCCAGTTGCCGCGCCTTGAGGGTGGAGTATTCGAGGTTCGAGCCCGGCGGCGTCTCCAGGGCCACGGTGACCTCGGAGCGGTCGCTCTCGGGGATGAAGCCGCCGCCGCCGAACATCACCTGGAGGGCGATGGCTCCCACGAACGCCGCGGCCACGATGCCGACCACGGCCAGGCGGTGGTCGAGAGCCCAGGCGATGACCCGCTTGTAGCGGGCGGCCTGGCGGTCGAACCAGGCGTTGAACCGGTCGAGGGCGCGGGAGATGGGGTTCTTCCTCTCGTGGGACTCGAGCTGCGGGTCGGGCCAGTAGGCCGAGAGCATGGGGTCGAGCGACAGGGAGACGAAGAGCGACACCAGCACGGAGCAGGCGATGGTCAGGGCGAAGGGCTTGAACCACTGCCCGGCGATCCCTTCCATGAAGGCCACGGGCACGAACACGGCCACGATGGAAAAGGTGGTGGCCGCCACGGCCATGGCGATCTCGCGGGTGCCCTCGTGCGCGGCCTTGACGTGGTCCTTGCCCATCTCCACGTGGCGCACGATGTTTTCCCGCACCACGATGGCATCGTCGATCAGGATGCCAATGGCGAGCGACAATCCCATAAGGGACATGGTGTTCAAGGTGAAGCCGAAGGCCCAGACGGCGATGAACGAGGAGAGCACGGAGACGGGGAGGGCCAGGCCCGTGATTACCGTCGAGCGCCAGGAGTTGAGGAAGAGGAAGACCACGAACACGGTGAGGAGGGCGCCTTCGAGCAGGGCCTCCTCGACGTTCCTCACGGAGTTGTGCACCCGCTCGCCCGCGTCGCGCACCACGCTGAGCTTTACGCCCTGGGGGAGGGTCTTCTGGATCTTCGCCACCGCCTTCTTGACGTCGTCGGCCACCCGCGTGGTGCTCACGCCCTTGGACTTGGTGACGTCGATGCCCACGGCCACCTGGTCGTTGTACAAGGCGAGCGAGCGCTGATCGGCCGTGCCGTCGCGCACGTCGGCCACCTGGCTGAGGCGGATCAGCCGGCCGTTCCTGGCGCTGACCACGAGTTGGGCGAACTCCTCGGGGCTCTCCAGGCGGCCCCGCAGACGGATGGCCTGCTCGGTGAGCCGCCCCTCGATCCGCCCCACGGGCGCCGCCAGGTTCTGGCTCTTGACCGCCAGGACGACCTGGGCGATGGTGACGCCCGCCGCCGCCATGTCCCCGGGACGGACGTTGACCGTGATCTCCCGCTCGACGCCGCCCTGCACGGTCACCTGGGCCACGCCGTTGATCCCCCGCAGGGAGCGGGTGATGCCCGGGTCGGCCAGCAGGGTCAGCTCGGGGGTCTCCAGGGTGTCGGAGGCCAGGACGAGCGAGACGATGGGGAAGTCGTCGGGATCGAACTTGCGCAGGATGGGCTCTTCCATCTCCGCCGGCAGGTCGGCGCGGATGCTGGAGATGGCGTCGCGCACGTCCTGGGACGCCTGGTCCGGGTCCTTGCTGAAGACGAACTGCACGGTGATGGTGGCGAAGCCGTCCAGCGAGGTGGAGCGGATCTCGTCCACCCCTGAAAGGGCGCCAAAGGCCTCCTCCAGGCGTTCCACGACTTCCTGCTCGACCTGGGACGGCGAAGCGCCAGGGTAGGGGACCGAGACGAACACGATGGGGTTCGACAGGTCCGGGAACTCGTCCACGTCCAGGCTGATCAGGGCAAAAATACCGAAGATGACCAAGGCCAGCATCACCACCACGGTGACGATCGGCTGTTTGATGGCAAAATCGGAGATCGTCATAGGTTCTGCGCCAGCCTCCCCGCCTGTTGCAGGACGGACGGCGCCAGCTTCACCGCCGTGCCGGGCTGCAGCTCCTGGGAGGCGCCCAGGAGGACCACGTCGCCGGCCGCCACCCCCCGGCGCACCTCCACGCGCTGATCCCGGTCGTCCACCAGGCCCAACACCACCTCCACGCGCTCCACCTTGCCGTCGCGCACCCGGATCACGGCGGGTTTGGGCATGCGGTGGTCGATGGCGCCCGAAGGCAGGCTCAGGGCCGTGCGTGACTCGCTCTCTACCCGCCCTTCGGCGTAGAGGCCGCCCACGAGGTCGTTGCCCGGGTTGGGGATCTCGGCGTAGACGCGCACCTGGCGGGTCGCCGGGTCCACGGTGGGGTTGATGCGGGTGATCCGGCCCCGGAACGCGCGCCCCTCATATCCGTTGACCGTGAACTCCACGGGCACGCCGACGCCGAGCGAGCCGATCTGCTCGGCCGGAATCGCCGCCTCGAGCTGAAGGCTGGAGGGGTCGACCACGGTGAAGAGGGCCGTGCCGGGCTGGACCACGTCGCCGCCCGAGACCGGCCGCTCGCTGACGACGCCGGAGAAGGGGGCGGTCACCCGCGTGTAGCCGAGCTGCTTCTCGGCGTTGGAGACCTGGGAGCGCGCCTGGGCCGTGGCCCAGCGGAACGTGGAGACGACGCAGCAGTCGGT
>CAXTNS010000633.1:344-4212 GCA_964245465.1 uncultured Thermoanaerobaculia bacterium | reverse complement strand
TGCGGTGCTCGATGGCCACTCCCTTGGGGCGGCCCGTCGAGCCCGAGGTGTAGATGACGTACGCCAGGTTCCCCGGCTCCGCCGGGTGCGGCTCGGTGTCCGCGGGGTTCTCGCCGTCGGCCCAGGGCTCGTCCATGCAGAGGGGACGCGCCGCCAGGCTGTCGAGGCGCGGAAGGAGCCGATGTTGCGTGAGGACGACCGGGGAGGTGATCCCATCCTGCAGGTCCTCCAGGATCCAGGCCAGCCGCTGCGCCGGGTAGCTCGGGTCGAGCGGCACGTAGGCGCCGCCGGCCTTGAGCACGGCGAGCATGCCGATCACCATCTCGGGCGAGCGCTCGGCGCAGATCCCCACCGTCACCTCCGGCCCCACGCCCAACCCGGCCAGGCGCCGCGCCCAGCGGCTGGCACGCTCGTCGAGTTCGGCGTAGGACAGCCGGGAGGAGCCGGAGACCAGAGCCGGCTGGTCCGGGGTCCGATTCATCTGGGCCTCGAAGAGCTGGTGCAGGCAGAGGTCCTCGGACGGGGCCGGGCCCGTGTCGTTCCAGTTGCGCAGCACCTGCTCCAACTCGGCCGGCGAGAGGAGAGGCAGGTCGTGGAGGCCGGTGCCGTGATCCTCGGCAAATCCCGCGAGCAGGTTGGCGTAGTGCCCCGCGAGCCGCACCACGGTCGAGGCGTCGAAGAGGTCGGCGTTGTACTGGAGACTGAGGCCCAGACCCCCGGGGATTTCAGCCGTCACCATCGTCAGGTCGAACTGCGAGCGCCGCTGCTCCAGGGGCCAGGGCTCGACGACCAGGCCGCCGAGGTCCATCCGCGCGCCCTCGATATCCAGGGCGAAGGCCGCGAGCGCCTCCTCCTCCGGACGCCGTGCCTTCTGCAGCACGAACATCACCTGGAAGAGCACCGGCCGGCTCGGATCGCGCACCGGCTGCAGCCGCTCGGCCAGGAGCGGCAGCGGCAGGTCCGCGTGCGCCAGGGCGCCGAGCACCGAGCGCTTCGTCTGGCCGAGGACGCCGTCCACCGTGGACACCGCGGAGAAGTCCGCCCGCAGCACCACGGGATTGACGAAGTAGCCCACGACGCTCTCCAGCTCCGCGTGAGTCCGTCCTGCCGTCGGCGATCCGACCAGAAGGTCGTCCTGGCCGGTGTAGCGGTGGAGCAGCGTCTGGAAGGCGGCGAGCAGCGTCACGTAGAGGGTGACCCCGCGCTCGCGGCTCAGGGCGTGCAGGCGCCCGGCGAGATCTGGCGACAGGAGCAGCGAGCGCGAGCCGCCCCGATGGGACTGCACGGGCGGCCGCGGCCGGTCCGCCGGCAGGTCGAGAGGCGGCAACTCGCCCCCCAGTTGCTCCAGCCAGTAGCTCCAAAGCCTGTCTGCCTCCGATCCGCCCAGCCGCTCCTCCTGCCACGCGGCCCAGTCGCGGAAATCGAGGTCCGGAGGGTTGAGCGCGACAGGCGTCCCCGCCTTCTCCGCCGCGTACAGCCGGCCCAACTCGCGCGCCATCACGGCAAGCGACCAGAAGTCGGCCACGATGTGGTGGACCACGAGCAGCAGAATGCGCTCGCTGTTGCCGGAGGGGGCCCAGGAGAAAAGGACGACGCGCACGAGTGGACCGTGCTCCAGGTCGAACGGCCGCCAGGCCGCCTCCGCCATGCGGTCGTCCAGGGTCTCCGGCGAGGCCTCCTCCTCCAGGATCTCGACCTCCAGGCGCTCGTGGACGCGGAGCATCGGCTCGCCCCCCGTCTCGCCGAAGGTCGTGCGCAGGGCCGGGTGCCTCTCCATGAGCGCCGCGAAAGCCCGCCGCAGGGCCAGCACGTCCACGCCCGAGCGGACGCGCGCCGCTGCCACGATGTGGTTGGCCGCGCTGTCCGGCGACAGGCGTTCCAGCACCCAGAGGGCCCTCTGTCCCAGGGAGGGACGTCCCTCGCCGGATGCGCCCGGGGTCTCCAGGATCCGTGGGATACGGGCCGTCCACGTGGAGGCTCCGGAACCTTCCAGGATCCTCGCCGTGATCTCGCGCAGGCTCGCCCCTTCGAGCAGGCCGTCGAGGGGCAGCTCCACCTCCAGGCTCGACTCCAGCCGGGCTTTGAGCTCGACGGCTCCCAGCGAGTCGAGGCCGAGCGTGGCCAGCGGCTGGTCCGGGTCGATCCGCGCGGGCGGTACCCGCAGGGCGCGGGCGGCTTCCTGGCGCAGGAAAACCAGCAGGGCCGCGCCCCGCTCTGCCGGCGCCAGCGACTCCAGGCCGGTGCGGGTAAGGCCGACCTCGGAAAGGTCCGGACCGGCATCCTCCCCGGCAGCCGCGACGGCGCTACGGCTCACTACCACCAGTTCGCCCGCGAGATAGTCGCTCCGGCAGGCCCGGCGCTGGACCTTGCCGCTTGAGGTCTTGGGCAGCGTCGCCACCCGGATCAGCACGACCTCGTGCACCTGCACCTCATGCTCCTGGGCCACCGCCTGCCGCACGGCCTCCGCAACGGGCTCCAGGTCTCCCCGGGCCGCCGTGCGCTCCAACTCCGCCACCACCACCAGCCGCTCTTCCCCGTCGACCTCCACGGAGAAGGCCGCCGAGCAGCCGGCGCGCAGCGCGGGGTGCGCGGCCTCCACCGTGGCCTCGACGTCCTGAGGATAGTGGTTGCGGCCGCGGATGATGATCAGGTCCTTGAGCCGCCCGGTGATGAAGAGCTCGTTCCCATCCAGGAACCCGAGGTCGCCCGTGCGCAGGAACGATCCGTCGATCCCCGGCAGCCGGGCCCCGAACACAGCCGCCGTCTCCTCCGGCCGGTTCCAGTAGCCCCGGGCCACGCTCGGTCCCATGACCCAGACCTCGCCCACCACTCCCGGCGGGCAGGGGGTTCCCGTCTCGGGATCGACGATCGCGATCCGCTGGTCCTCGATGCTCTGGCCGTTGCCCACCAGACTCTTGCCCTCGGCCGCTTCCGCGGGCACCGCGGCCACCGCGAGCAGGCTCGTCAACGCCTCGGCGTAGAAGGTCCGCTCGACCGGCCCGGCCAGCGGAGAGCCCCCGGAGACGATCAGCGTGGCCTCGGCCAGGCCGTAGCAGGGATAGAAGGCCTGCCGCCGGAAGCCGCTGGCGGCGAAGGCCTCCGCGAAGCGCGCCAGTGTCGCGGCCCGCACCGGCTCGGCGCCGGTGAAGGCCACCTCCCAACTCGACAGGTCGAGCGCCTCGCGCTCCGCGGGCGGGATGCGCCGCACGCACAGGTCATAGGCGAAGTCAGGGCCACCCGAGATCGTGGCGCGGGTGCGCGAGATCGTCTGGAGCCAGCGCAGAGGCTGCTGCAGGAAGGTCACCGGCGCCATCAGGGTGGCGGCGAACCCGCCGTAGATCGGCTGCAGGATGCCGCCGATCAACCCCATGTCGTGATAAGGCGGCAGCCAGATCACGCCATGGCTCGCGGCCGAGTAGCCGAAGCAGCGGCGGATCTCGCGTGAGTTGTGGAGCAGGTTGCCGTGGGAGAGCATCACCCCCTTGGGCGCACCCGTCGAGCCCGAGGTGTACTGGAGGAAGGCCAGGGTATCCTCCCCCACTCCCGGGTCCCGCCAGGCCGCGGCTCGCTCCAGGGTCAGGCTGCCGGTCTCCAGCCAGTGGACGGCGGCGAGCCAGGGCTCCTGCTCCCGCCAGCCCTCGACACGGCCGAGGATCGCCCCCGTGGTGAGCGCCACCTTGGGGCGCGCGTCCTCGAGGATCGAGCGCAGCCGCGGCAGGCTGCGGTTGAGCCGCGGCGGATAAGCCGGCGGGAGAGCATGTCCCGGTTCATTTCGTTGTCTTCCACCAGCAGCAGTTTTTTGGTCATAGGCCTCCGGTACTTCTACGCCGCCAGCGGCTGGTTGGATGCGCGGGCGCAGCGGGTGATG
>CAXTNS010000633.1:0-334 GCA_964245465.1 uncultured Thermoanaerobaculia bacterium | reverse complement strand
ACGGCCACGGCGCCCGCGTACAGGCAGCCGAAGAAGGCCGCGATGTACTCCAGCCCCGGTGGATAGAGCAGCAGCACCCGCTCGCCACGCGCGCCGCGCTCCACGAGCAGCGCCGCGATCGCCCGTGCCCGCTCGTCCAGACCGGTGTAGGTGATGTGCTCCTGATCCCCTTCCCCTTGGCCATCCTGGTCCCCCAGGAACGCGAACGCCCGCGCCGACGGGGCCTCCCGGGCCCTGGAGCGCAGCATCTCCACCAGGGTCTGAAACTCGACGGCGAGCCCGGAGGCGGAACCCGAGGAATCGATCATATTTCCAGCAGATAAGTGAATTTGAG
>CAXTNS010000632.1:640-4214 GCA_964245465.1 uncultured Thermoanaerobaculia bacterium | reverse complement strand
CCCCGCCGGGATGATCCAGGCGGGAGGCCCCGCCGGCATCGCCTTTCTCATGTTCCTGGAGAACGTCTTCCCGCCGATCCCCTCCGAGCTGGCGGGTGATCCGCTGGAATGCCCACCCGTCCGCACGCGTTGGAGAAGAGGGGGAAGGGTGCGGGGTAACTCCTAGAAAAACCTCGACTTTGCCGAGCTTGTGACCAGTAGTCACAAGTGATAGACTCCCCCCGCGAGAGGAATCCTGCCCATGAACAAGATGATCGGAGAAAGCTGGGTCACCACGAAGTTCGAGGCGCTGGAGGACTGGGCGTCGAGCAACTCGTTCTGGCCGTTCCCGTTTGGCACCGCCTGCTGCGCGATCGAGTTCATGTCCACCGTCTCCAGCCATTACGACCTTTCCCGGTTCGGCTCGGAGGTGGTGCGGTTCTCGCCCCGCCAGAGCGACGTGCTGCTGGTGGCGGGCACCATCAACGACAAGATGGCGCCCGTCCTCAAGAAGATCTACGACCAGATGGCGGACCCCAAGTGGGTGATCTCCATGGGCGCCTGCGCCTGCTCCGGCGGCTTCTACCGCGCCTATCACGTGATGCAGGGCATCGACGAGGTCATCCCCGTGGACGTCTACGTCCCCGGCTGTCCTCCTACTCCCGAGGGGCTGATGTACGGCATCCTCCAGCTCAAGGAAAAGGTCGCCCGCGACCGCAAGAAGTTCCGCGAGCAGACCCCGGACCTCAAGGACCAGGAGACCGAGCGTGTCCACACTGGCGCCGCCACCCGCTGAAGCACCCACGACGTATACCGAGCTCGAAGCCGTCCGGGCCAAGTTCCCGGCGGGCAGCATCCTGCCTCAGGACGGCCTCGACCAGCCCACCTGGATCGTCAGCCGTGACGTCCTGGCCGCCGTGGCCAAGGAGCTCAAGGAGAATTCCGCCACCCGGTTCGACCTGATGCTCGACCTCTGCGGGGTCGACTTCCCGGACCGCGAGGAGCGCTTCGAGGCCGTCTACCATCTCTACTCGATTCCGCGCGCCGCGCGGCTGCGCCTCAAGGTGCCCCTGCGTGAAGACGACGCCGTCATCCCCTCCCTGATCTCCGTCTGGAAAGGGTCCGACTGGTTCGAGCGCGAGATCTACGACATGTTCGGCGTCAAGGTGGAGGGCCACCCCAACCTGCGCCGCATCCTCTGCCACGAGGGATTTCAGGGGCATCCGTTGCGCAAGGACTACGACCCGGCGCGGCGCTGGATCCTCACCGAGGACAAGATCTACAAGCCCCACTTCGACCTGCCCGAGGGGCAGGACGACATGTTCGAGCGGATGACGATCAACATCGGCCCGTCGCACCCGGCCATGCACGGCACCTTCCGCCTCATGGCGGTGCTCGACGGCGAGACCATCATCGCCTCCGACGTCGAGATCGGATACCTCCACCGGTGCTTCGAGAAGATGTCCGAGACTCACACCTGGCAGCACGTCATCCCCTACACCGACCGGCTCAACTACTGCTCGGCCTTCATCAACAACGTCGGCTACTGCAAGACGGTGGAGAAGATGCTGGACGTCGAGGTGCCGCCCAAGGCGGTCTGGGCGCGGACCATCCTCTCCGAGTTTTCCCGCATCATGGACCACTGCGTCTGCAACGGCACGACGCTGGTGGACGCCGGGGCACTGACCAACTTCTGGTACCTCTTCCAGCCTCGCGAGGAGATCTACGGTCTTCTGGAGTCCGTCTGCGGCTCCCGCCTCACGGTGTCGGCCTGCCGCATCGGCGGCCTCATCCAGGAGCTGCCGCCCGACTTCGAGGCCCGCTGCCGAAAACTGCTGGAAATCATCCCGCCGTTCGTCGAGGACTCCGAGAAACTGGTCAACAAGAACCGCATCTGGCTCGACCGCTCCGTGGGCATCGCCGCCATCTCCGGCGAAGAGGCCGTCAACTGGGGCTGGACGGGACCCTGTCTGCGGGCCAGCGGCGTGCCCTACGACGTGCGCAAGGCCCATCCCTACGATCTCTACGACACGGTCGACTGGGACGTGCCCGTGCTCTACGGCGGCGACGTTTATGATCGCTTCCGCATCCGCATGATGGAGATCCGGGAATCGCTCAAGATCATTCGCCAGCTCCTCGACCGCGGCATGCCGGAAGGCCCTTATATCGTGAATGATCCGCACGTGGCCCTGCCGCCGAAGGAAGCCTGCTACAACGAGATGGAGGCCATGATCTATCACTTCAAGCTGATCATGGACGGCATCCACGTGCCCGAGGGTGAGATCTACAACATGGTCGAGGGCGCCAACGGCGAGCTCGGCTTCTACACCATCAGCGACGGGACGAGCAAACCGTACCGGAACCACTGCCGGGCGCCCTGCTTCCCGATCTTCTCCACGTTCCCCCGCCTGATCAACGGCGGCTCGCTGTCCGACTCGATCGTTTCGTTGGGCGGATTGAACATCATCGCGGGAGAGCTCGAACGATGATCCCTCAGACTTCAACAGGGCGTCCCATGTTGCGCGCGGACGCTCCGCATCCGAACGAGGTCACGCCCTACAAGCCGGGCTTCGCGGAGCGCCTCTACCTGCCGCTCCTGGGCGGCATGATGGTGACGATGCGCCACTTCCTGCGCAACCTGTTCGGCAGGAACAAGATGTACACCATCGAGTACCCGGAGGAGCGGCGGGCCTACAGCCACCGTTTCCGCGGCCACCACATCCTCACCACCCGTCCCGACGGCTCGGTGCGCTGCGTGGCCTGCTTCCTCTGCGCCCAGAACTGCCCGGCCGAGTGCATCCGCATCGAGGCCGCCGAGCATCCGGACGTCAACATCGAGAAGTACCCGGTCGTCTACGAGATCGACATGCTGCGCTGCATCTTCTGCGGCTACTGCGTGGACGCCTGCCCGGAAGAGGCCATCATCATGTCCAACAACTACGACATGGCCTACTTCACTCGCGAGCAGTCGATCGTCGGCAAGAACGACCTGATGAAGCCCTATACCTTCGACGAGGACCGCCTCGGTTACCGTCCGCGGTTCCCGGAAGAAGACGTCCAGCGATCCAAGATGCGCCGCGATGCCTTCAACCTCGTTGAAGCCGCCAGGCAGGCCCAGGAACGCGAAGCTGCGAAGGTGGCTGCTGGGCACTGAGCGTTCATTTCAGAATCCTTACTGAACGGGCAGGGCTTTGGCCCTGCCCGTTTGTTTTTCGGATGCTCCACATGCCACATCAAAATTGGAGGCCCGGTGGTCTCCATGAATTTATTGTGCAAGCAAGCCTCCACGAATGTCTTGGCGATTCTTGCTGTTTCAGAGTGCACTGCAGCAAGTGAGGGAGGAGATCAGGCTCCTCTTTCAGGCACGCTGTAATCCTCTGAGGATGTCAAGAGAGTCATGCTTCGTTCAGGTTCCAAAACAGGATAGAGCAAGATTATTATATACCTCTGGCCACGACCTCAGTTATGCTAAGCCCCGCCTGAGCAAAGAAAGGAAGGAAGTTCCATGCACCTCACGTCCAATGTCTGGGGCTGGGCCCTGGTGGCGGCCCTGTTGGCGGTTCCAGCGGGAGCAGCACCGTTCCAGGTCACCCTG
>CAXTNS010000632.1:0-630 GCA_964245465.1 uncultured Thermoanaerobaculia bacterium | reverse complement strand
CGACGCCGTCGTGGCTTCAGGAGTAACGCCTGGAGGGAAGGTGGTCCTCCTCGGTGTGACTCGGGAGATCGAAGAGGACGACTTCCCGGTGGTCCGGCGCCACCTGGAGGTTCTCATGGACGAGGACGGGGACGGCACGGTCCGCTACAACGCCGGCTCCAGCGTGCCGCCGCGTTCTCTCTGGGCGGCCGCGGACCTGGCGACGGGGGGCTACGGAGTTGCGGCGCCGGAGGAATTGGGCATGCGGCTCGTCGACTGGCGGGGGAGGGGACTCGAGCGGCGGCTCGACGGCAAAGACGTGGTCGAGGACCAGAGGACCCTCCTCGAGATCCTGGTCGTGCGCCCGCAGGCGGGGGTCTGGGAGCTCCGGGTGAGCGACGGGGACCAAAGCGACGGGGACGGCACGATCGATGGACGGCTGGAAGGCGTCCTGGACCAATTGAAGCCCTTGACCGGCAGCCCGCCGCCACCCTCTGTCTTTGAAAAGGGAGACCTCGTGATGGCTCTCGATCCCGCGGCTCTGGAGATCACTCTGGTCACGTTGCCGGACCGTTTGGAGAAATGAACCATGCGAGACCGGTCGATTTTTTTCCCTGTAGTCACTGCGCTCTTTTTTTCCTGGGCCTCCGG
>CAXTNS010000631.1:0-4217 GCA_964245465.1 uncultured Thermoanaerobaculia bacterium | reverse complement strand
GTGGCGGGGTGACCATGCGGCGTGGAGATGATATCTTCTTCCTCCAATGCGCTACGAAATCGTGCTTCTCCAAGTGCCATGGAGGAGTTGCGCCGCTTGGACGCTCACACGAGGGCTGCTGTTCGGGATGTCTTAGAAGTCCATCTTCGGCATGAGCCCACAAAGTTGAGCCGGAGTCGGATCAAGAGACTTCGAGAACTGGCCCACCCCCAGTACCGGTTGCGCGTCGGGGAGATGCGGGTGTTCTATGATGTGGTGGAGGCAAGGGTTGAGATCCTCGCCATTCTCTCTAAGCCGGAAGCCACTGAATGGCTGAGGGAGGTAGGACGACCGCTATGAAGAAGGTTGCTCTCAAAGAGATCAGGGACGAGTTCCCAAAGTATCTCCGGCTGGCGGAAGACGAGGATGTCGTCATTACGGAAGACGGGCGACCTGCCGGGGTCTTGATTGGATTCAAGTCGGAGGATGACTGGGTCGATTACCAGATCGAGAACGACCCCCGATTTCTCCAGAGAATCGCGGAGGCCCGGAAGGATCTCAGAGAAGGCCGGGGAGTCCGGCTAGAAGACATCGAAGACTGATCTTTCCCTTGGCGGGATTGGCGCCATGACCGACCTGGAACGCGTCGCCAAGCGTCTCTTCTGGTGGAAGACTCCAGCCGAGCCTTGGAAGATCCCATCCGCTTCCTTGCCCAGGTCATGACCTACGGCACCATTGCGGACATCGCCGTGGTCCGGTGTCACTTTCCCGAGCGCGCGTTCCGAGACGTTCTCGCCCATCCTCCTCCCGGTGTATTCGATCCCCGCTCGTGGTCGTACTGGCACGTGCGTTTTGGGCTTGAAGTGCCGTCGGAATTGCCCAGGAGACGGCTCCCCGATTGACGGGAATGGGATATCCTGTCTCCTCGACAGGAGAAAGGAAGCCCGCCATGTGGTCCAGAATCCTTATCCCGGTCCTGCTTCTCGCTGCCTCGCCGAGCCTCGCCAGTCCAGCCCCCGACATCCGCAAGGCCCTGCTCTGGGCCAGTGACGGCTCCGTCTCGGTTCAGTCCTACGAGCTTCTCGACGACGGCCGGGCGGTCTTCCAGGGCGACATGATCCTGCCTCTGGATGCAGACGGCAATGTACGCCTGTTTTTGGAGAGGCCCAAGAGCACTGGTTTCAACGGGCTTCTTTGGAAAGACGGCATTATCTATTACGACATCAACCCTGCGTTGACAATCCCCGGCGAGGTGGCCGCCGCGATCAGCGAGTGGGAAGCTCTTACCGGCATGCGTTTCGTGCCGCGCACCACGGAGCGTGACTACATCTGGTTCACGACGGAGTCGAGGGAAGCCTGCTTCAGTGCTTATGGCCGGAGAGGCGGCCGGCAGAACATCTCCCTTCACCCCACGTGCACGAAGCCGGCGATCCTGCATGAGATCGGTCACGCCGTGGGCCTCTTCCACGAGCAGAGCCGGACCGACCGGGACGACTACGTCGATCTCCACCTGGAGAACTGCGACCCCGCCTACTGGTACGCCTTCGATGTCTTCAGCCCTGCACTGCAGGGCTACAACTTCGGGCCTTACGATTACGACTCCATCATGCACTACTACTCGTTCTCCTTCAGCACCAACCGGCAGCCTACGATCACGAAGAAGGACGGCTCTCTCATTCCCTACAATAAGGTTCTGAGCCCTGGAGACCTCGCAGGGATACGAGCCCTGTACGGACTGGCCGATCCGAACAACCTGCTTCAAAACCCGGGCTTTGAGACCGGCGTGCTCAGCCCTTGGACCAAGGCGAGCAACGGTCCGGGCGCCGTGGCCGTGGAGAAGTGCTGCAACAAGACTCCCGGCGGCAAATGGAACGGCACCCTCAAGTCCCGGGGAGCGTCGATCGAGATGATCCAGAAGGTGGGCGTCACACCGGGCAGGACATACCGCCTGTCCGCGACGGTCTCCACCAAGGGGCTGACAGCGAGCCTCAAGTGGTCTTCCAACGTCACCGGCGACCAGATCTGCGCGTCGACGCGTGTCCGCTGGCCCTCCGTGGAGCGACTGACGTGTGACTTCACCGTGCCGGAAGGAACGACGAAGTTCGGCGTCGGCTTGTCCGGCAGCGGGCCTTCGGGTAAGTCCGCCCTCAGCGACGACTGGACTTTGACCGATATCACCGCTCCATGAGCCCATGTCCACAAAGATGAGGAGATATCTCCCAATATCCGCGGATCGCTGGCGATATCCCGGGATCTCGGCGCGTATCTCGGGATGTTGCCAGCTATGGGGAGATGTTGGGAGATAGCTGGAGATCTTGCGGCGTATCCCTGGATGTCGGCGCGTATCTCCAGATGTTGCCGTCCACGGGGGGATCTTGGGAGCTATCTGGAGATCTCACGGTTTCTACGGAAAGAGTCCCCGGACACGCTGTGCCCAGGGGCTCTGGAGACGCGCGCCGGGATCTACCGGATGCGAAGAGTAGACAGTTGTGGCGTGCTGGTGGTCGCGCTGCGGCTTATGGAGACCTCGACGTAGTAGAGGAAATTGGCGAAATTAAAGGTGTTGCTTGGGAACGGGCAGGAAACGCACGCCCCGGTGGTTCCAGCGATGTCGTTGACCGCCTTGCAGATCTGAGTCCGGACGCCGGTGCATGGATTGACCTGATAAAGGGTCGCGGTAACCGGGTTCAGGGCCGAGTTGAGTGCTCCGACTTCCAGGGTTGTCCAAGGGGGGGTGTCGCTGATGCCCCAGGTGTTGGTCACGTTGAAGCGGGCGACGATGGTGTTTCCGGTCCCGCCGCTGAAGCCCAGGCGTGTCCCGCCAAAGGTCGCGAAAAGCCCCACCTGGGTCGGTTCTACCGTTCCGGTGGAGCCGACGGCCGTCCAGGTACCCGTCTGGGCCGAGGCTGTAAGGGCTGTCAAGAACAGGACAAAAGTGGCGAGAACAAGGACTCTACTCTTCATTGTGTTCCTCCTTTGGTTGACGAAGGAACTGTATATTTATTAATTCTAAAATTCAATAGCCTCGAAGCGCTTCGCGCTGAAGACGAGCGCCGCGCCGAGGACGCCGTCCACCACCCCGGCCATCCTCTTATAGTCCAGTGTCGCCGCCGTATCTCCCGGCGTGTGGTAGTTGGGGTTCCTCACGAACGAGGTGTCCGTGATCATCACGGCAGGAATTCCTAGATCCCAGTAGCTGACCTGGTCGGAGCCGTCAAGCCCGGCGGAGCGCGGAGCCGTGAAGCTGACGACGGGAACCGCCCCCGCGCTCCGCATGGCGCGCTTGACGTTCCGGGTCAGCCCGCGGTCCGCCCAGCGTCCGGCGACGGCGATAAAGTCGCCGCGGTCCGGGTAGAGGAAGCGGAAGAGCCAACTCGGCGCGGGCTGGGTCTCCGTGAAGTAGCCGATCATCTCCAGGCAGATCATGCCCCGGACGTCCTGTCCTCGGAGAGACTTGGCATGGACGGCGCTTCCCATCCAGGGCGAGCCGAAGTACGGCGGCTCCTCGTTGGCGTAGGCCACGAGATCGATCCGATACCCAGGGTTATTAAGAGGACGGCCGTCCAGCAGCCGGGCCAGCTCCAGGAGGCCAGCGGTGCCGCTGGCGTTGTCGTCTGCTCCCGGATTGATCCCGAACTCGCCGAAAGAGTCGTAGTGGGCACCCACGATCAGGACCGGCCCCCGTTCCGGCCCGAACGAAGCGATGACGTTGTGGTACGAGCGGCCCCGGACCTCGAAGGCCTGATCCGCGACGCGGGCGCCGGTCCTCGAGAAATGGTCCCGGATGTACGCCGCGGCCCGGTCGAGGTTCTCGAGATGGTTCGCGTCGCGTGGCGAGGCCGTGACCGTAAGGAAATCGACGTGCCTCCGCAGCCGGCAAGGATCGGCCCGCGGTCCATCCGGAACCGGGTCTCTCCCGAAAGTGGGTTGGGTGATGGCGGCGGCAGCAAGGCCGAGGAGGAGGGCCAGGACGGCGACGGTCGCCAGAAGGATGCGGAGAGCGCTACGCAGGATCCGGCTCGTCATTGAGCCGGTTTACGTTTCTCCGTGGAAGCTTCGTCCATCCCCTCGAACCGCCGGATCTCCTCCTTGAGGGCTTCCGGCAGGGGAATGGACTTGTCCGTGCCGTAGTCCATCCAGACGATGACGCCCGTGCCGTCCGCGCCCCGGTCGTCCGTGCCGCGGGAGCGGACCACGGACTCCATCATGAAGCTGCGGCGGCCGCTCACCGCGACCCC
>CAXTNS010000630.1:0-4219 GCA_964245465.1 uncultured Thermoanaerobaculia bacterium | reverse complement strand
ATAGAGGAGCAACAGATCCGTGAAGACCTGGCTGAAAGCCTGGTCCGTGCTCTCGGAGAGCAGGGTGTTGCCGTTCAGGGGCGGCACGTAGAGCGGCTCGCCGTCGGAATCCACCAGCGGAGCCGGGGACGGCATCTCGGCTTTCCCCTCGTCCTCGCCGGTCCCCAGATCGGCGGCCCGGCGGTCCACCAGATAGAGGGTATAGAAGAACTCGAAGTAACCGACTTTCAGGGCGATCAGGACCTTCTCCAGCGAGTCGAGCTTCGGCAGCTCCTTGCCGTTCTCGTACTTGGAGAGCTGACTCTTCCCGATCCCCGCCTCGCGGGCGACGCGGGCTTGGCTCTTGCCCCGCAGCTCCCGCAGAAGACTGAGCGTCCGACCCAGGTTGGCAAACATGGCCATGGCGCGGGAATGTATCGGGAGCACGGCACGCATTGCAAGCACAAGTACCTGAATCTACAGCACTTGGGAATCTTGTTCGTAATCTGTTTCGGCAATTTTAAGAGCGGAAGAAACCCGACGCCGCCCACCTCGTGATTGATAACGGCCATTTGTTCTTTCAACAGAGATCTTGGAGGAGGGCGATGTCCGGCAGGGTATAGACCCGTCCCACGGCCTCGATTTCGAGCACGGGCCAGCCTGGTGTGGCCGTGACGGGCTCGGCGCTCCCGGGGTTCCCATCAGAGACGATGCAGGTCTCCTCCACCTTGGTGCCCGTGATCGAGGGATTCCAGGCGAAGGCCTGCGGGCTCTCCACCCTCTCGGTGCTCCGCGGGTGGGCGATCCAGTCGCGGGAGAGATAGCCGCAGGCGCCCCCTTGATGATGGAGGTGCTCCTCGCCCGGAAACCCCAGCTCGGCATAGGCCCGCTCGGCCACGCCGAACAGCTCGCTCCCCGTCACCCCCGGCCGGGTGGCTGCAAGCAGCCGGGCGTTCACCTCCGCGGCCGCCCGCGTGCGCCGCCGCACCTCGTCCGGCACCGGAGACGCCCAGACGATGCGGGTGAGGGCCGCGGTCAATCCGGCCCGGCGCGCGCAGACCACGACCATCACGCTCCGCCGCCAGCGCGCGTCCGTGGGCACGGGATGACGGAAGCGCTCGATGCGCTCGTCGGCCGCCACCAGGAGCACCACGGCGGCGGCCCCCCGGGCGGCCAGGGCGCCGGCGGCCCGGCGCGCGATCTCCCTCTCCGTCCATCCCGGCTCGAGACCCCGGCAGACCTCGCCCAGCGCCTCGCCGGCGTCCCGGCCCAGACTCCGGAAACGGTCGATCTCCGCGGCCGTGAGGCGGTAGCGCAGGCGGGAGATCTCTCCCCGCAGATCCGGCAACCCACCTCCGCCGGCAGGCCAGTCCGCGGCCAGGGACGCTCCGGTACCCAGCAGCTCCCGAGCCTTCGCTACCACCCGGCCCGGATCGGCCGCTCCTTCGCTCCAGGGGAGCTCCAGGGGAACGGCCTCCTGCCCGGCCAGTTCCTCCTCGACGAAACGCCGGATCTCGATGGTGTCGGCGATCACGGCGCGCCGGCCCTCGGCCGTCACCAGCACGGTCGCGACTCCCAGGTCCTGAGAAAGGTCGATACCGTTCGAGCGGCCGCCCGTGATCCAGGAGAAATTGGCGTGCGTCCGCAACAGGACGCCGTCCAGCCGCCGCCCGGCCAGCCAGCGTGTTACCCGCTCAGTCTTTTCAGCGATCTCGTCGTGGATGTCCAAGGCGTGCCCTCCCTGGGATGGGCACGTTCAAGGCGCGTGCCGGCCCCTACCCCTTCCGAGGACGCCCCGCCGGCTTCTTCCGTGCCCGAGGCCGCACCTCCGGCTCCTCGGTCTTCCCATCCGGAGTCACCGGCGGCGCCGCTCCCTCCGCACTCTTCGGCATCACCCGGAACAGCACCATCCAGTCGCCGACCTCGACCGCTCCCTGCGCCACCGGGCGAGGCTGGCCGAACGTCATCTGGACGAAGGACTCGACCTTGCTGACCACCTCCCGGACCTGCTCCGGCCAGTTCTCTTCCGCGGCCGCCTCGCCAGCCTCTCGCCGCTTCTCGGCCTCGATCTGGTCGTAGCGCCGGAAGAACTCCTGCCGGCTCACGCCCAGGCTGGCCAGCAGCTTGCCCAGAGAAGCAAGCGTCGCCTTCTGAAGGTTGTTCTCGATCCGCGAGAGCTGACCGCGCCCCAGCTTGGCCGCCCGGCCGAGCTCCTGCAGCGTCAAGCCCTTCTCCCTGCGCAGGCGGCGCAGGGTCTCACCAATCAGATCGAAGGTTCCCACAATTGGGAACATATCCGGGAGCCGCCGCACCTGCAAGCGTAAGTCTTTTCGGCTGAGTCGTTTAGCAAAATAGCCCTGTTTCCTTGTACGGTCCTTTTATTTCCAGTCGAGCGGCTTTCCAGGCTCTTTTTTGCCGCTCTGGAGGCAGGAAAGGGCGCTCCACGGAAAAATTGCGGAATCGGCGGGCGCGGGCGCGGGAGAGGCTCGAAACGACCAGGTACCCAAACAAGTTTTGCGTGCTACCCTGTCTTTCGAGATGGAAACGCAGCCGCGGATCAGTCCCGTGCCGGAAGGCACGGTGCAGGCCATTCGGGTCCTGATGCCCTCACCGATTGGACCCCTGGGAGTGGAGATCCTGGGCACGGCCGTGACCCGCCTGACCATCGAGCCTGCGGCGACCGAGCTGCCCTCGTACATGCCCCTGCACCAGATCGACGGCTCGGACTTCCTGGACGAGATCTTCGGCCGGCTCGCGGAGTACTTCGCCGGCGCCCGCCGCAAGCTCGACCTGAGCTTCGACCTCTGCGTCTCCGGCACCGGACCCTTTTCCCGGCGCGTGCTCAAGGAGGCCGCTAAGGTCCCCTACGGCCGCACCCGGACCTGCCGCGAGATCGCCGAAGCCTGCGGGCGGCACGAAGGCTGCCCCGAGGTGCTGGCGGCCCTGCGCGAGAACCCTCTCCCCATCGTGATCCCCTGCCACCGCGTCGTTGCCGACAACGGAGGCCTCGGCGATTATGTGGGCGGCAGCCGCCGCCAGCACTGGCTGCTGGAGATGGAGAGCCAGGGATTGGACCCGCTGTAACCCATCTCCCTCATCCGAATCCCCCTTCGGGCACGTAGAACTGCATGAGTGCCCACGCCCATGCAGACCACGACGCCCGAGCCCTTCCGCCGTCCCTTCCCCGAAGTTGGCGTATATTCTGTCCTGGAGACGACCAGCTTGCTCCCGGGCGCTCAGACCGCACCCAGCGACGCCACCCTCCTGGCCAGGATCGCAGGGGGAGATCTGGAGGCTTTTCAGGCCTTCTACGGCCGTCATGCGGGACGCGTGCTCGCTTACGCCCGCCATCTCGGACATGGGGGTGACCTCGTGGAAGACGTGGTACAGGAAGTCTTCGTAGCTGTCTGGCGCCGGGCCGCGAGCTTCCGGCCCGACCGCGGAGACCCGGCCGGCTGGCTCTACACCATCACCCGCAACAAGCTGGTGGACCACTGGCGCCGCCAGGGCGAGACGGCGGAGCTCGGCGAGGTGGACGCGGGATCTCTCGCTGAAGTGGAAGGGAGCGACCTGCGCATGACCATGCGCCAAGCTCTCGCCCACGTGGCGCCGGACCAGCGCCGGGCGATCGAGATGGCCTATTTCGGCGGCCTGACCTACGAAGAGACGGCCCGCCGCCTCGACTTGCCCGTCGGCACCCTGAAATCGCGTATTCACTCGGGGCTCAAGGCCCTGCGGACCCTGCTCAAGAATCACTGACTGGAGAAGCCTTGACCATGCACCCCTCCGAAGAGCTGTTGCTCGCCGTCTCTTCCGGGCAGGCCGACCTGCCCCACCGGGTGCTGGTCGAAGGCCACCTGGACGGCTGCGCCGCCTGCCGCGCCGCCACGGCGGAGCTCAGCGCGCCCGGCGGAGCCCTCCTTGAAGACCTGCCCGAGATGCCCATCCCCCCCGGCCTCTGGGAGAGCCTGATGGCGAAGATCCAAGCCCTGCCGCGGGAGCCCCCGTCCCGGAAGGCCCTGGACGGCATCCCCCTGCCCGAGAGCGTCCTCCGCGAGTTGCCCGACCTCCAGAGCCCCGAAGATATCCGCTGGCAACGCCTCCCTCTGCGGGGCGCCCGCCTGGCCCACCTGCTGCGCGACCCCATCACCGGCAGCGTCCTGATCCTCGGCCACATGCCGCCCAGTAAGGTCTTCCCCGAGCACGTCCACGTGGGGCCCGAGGACATCCTGGTCCTGGC
>CAXTNS010000629.1:0-4221 GCA_964245465.1 uncultured Thermoanaerobaculia bacterium | reverse complement strand
GTAGTGACGCCGGGGATCTGCGCCAACGCGTCAGCAGCGCCTTGGGGGTCGTCTTTGAGCACCAGCCCCACGCCGGGCGCGCCGATCCAGCTCTCTCTCAGGCTCTGGGGCGTGCCCTCGGCTACGATCCGGCCCTTGTCGATGATCACCACCCGGTCGCACAGCAGCTCGACCTCGGGGAGGATGTGGGTGGAGAGCAGCAGCGTGTGCTCCCTGCCCAGCTCGCGGATCAGCTCGCGGATGGAGATGATCTGCCGCGGGTCGAGCCCCACCGTGGGCTCGTCGAGCACCAGCACGCGCGGGTTGTGCAGGATGGCGGTGGCCAGGCCCACCCTCTGGCGATAACCCTTGGAGAGGGTGCCGATGATCTGGTGCCGCACGTCGGTCAGCAGGCAGCGCTCCAGGGTGAGGGGGATCGACTGGCGCATGTCGGGCCGCGAGAGCCCCTCCAGCCGGGCGCGGTAGGTAAGGTACTCGTCCACCCGCATCTCGGGGTAGAGGGCCACGTTCTCCGGCAGGTAGCCCAACTGCCGCCGCGCCTCGCGGGGGGACTCGAACAGGTCCTTGCCCGCCACCGTGACCCGGCCGTTGGTGGGCGGCAGGAAGCCGGTGATCATGCGGATGGTGGTCGTCTTGCCCGCGCCGTTGGGCCCCAGCATCCCCACGATCTCCCCCTCGTTGACGGAAAAGGAGATGCCGTCGACGGCCGTGAAGTCGCCGTAGCGGCGGCTCAGGTTCTGCGCTTCGATCATGGACCCTCCTCGAAGACCATGGATGTGCTCTCGCCGGCTTCAGCAAAACGAGTGCCGTGGCGAAACCGTCTGTAAACGCTGAAGAATCCGGGAAAATTCGCGACGATCCGGCGTCCAGCCGGGGCGCCTCTGTGCCACTTTGGCGCGGGTGCCGGCCGCGATGTTATCCTGTTCTTCATGGCAGACAAAGACAAGGCATCGGGCATGAAGTCCGCGTACGAGCTGGCGCTGGAGAGGATGGAAAAGCAGGGCATCGAGCGCCCCCGAGAAGAAGATTTCAGTGCCGAGCTCAAAGAGAAGATCGCCGAGGCCCGCCGCAAGGCCGAGGCCCGGACCGCCGAATTGGAGATCCTCCACAAGAACCGCCTGAAGACGATGATGGACCCCGTCAAGCGGCAGGAAGAGGAGGAAGAGTACGTCCGCGAGCGCCGGCGAATCGAGGACGACCGGGAGCGGAAGATTGAGGAGCTGCGGAAGGGGTAGGCAGACGCAGGGGTGAGCCGAAGAGCGGAACGAGTGGTCTGCCTGACCCAAAAGTTAGCCTGCGGACCGGAACGAGCGGCCTGCTCGACCCTAAAGTTGGCCCGCGGAGCGGAACGAGAGGCTCGCTCGACCCTACAGATCGCTCACCGGCCGGAACGGGTCGTCCGGAGACCGGAACGGATCGTCCGCCGGCCGGAACGAGAGGCCTGGCGGCCTCAATAATTGACCCGCCGGCCGGAACGAGTCGCCCGCCGGATGGAACGAACGGCTCGCCGGAGCCCGAAGTTAGCCCGCCGACCGGAACGGGCCTCTCGCCGGCCTCTCAAGGCCTTCCGTAGACCGGAACGAACGGCTCGCCGGAGCGAACGAATCGACTTTAGGGCTCGTTTGGCCTCTCGCCGGCAATCTCATGGGAGAAACGGTCTTCCTCAAGGGGCTCGCCGGTCCCCTAACCCCGCCCGAACACCTCCCGGAACCGCCGCAAAGCGTTGTTGCTGCCGCAGAGGTAGACCGCGTCCTCGGGGCGGAACCGAAATTCGGAGCCGAGATCCATGATCACCTCGTCGCCTCTCTCAACCGCCACCACGGAGCAGCCCGTCTTTTCGCGGACGGCGAGATCGGCGGGATTGTGGCCGGCCAGGCCGGCCGGTGCGATCTTCAGGATCTTGAGCTGCGGGTCGATGGCGACGGACTCCTGGCCCAGGAGCTTCTTCGCCAGCATCTGGCCCGAGACCTGGCTGATCGACAGCGCAAAGTCGGCGCCGGCCCGGTGGATGCGCTCCACGTTCTCGGCCTGGTTGACCCGGGCAATCACCGGCACCTCAGGCGCCAGGTCCTTCAGGATCACGGTGGCGAACAGGGTGGCGCTGTCCGTGTCGAGGGCCAGGATCACGGCCTGGGCGTCCTTGACGCCCGCCGCTTCCAGCATCTTCACGTCGAGCACGTCCCCCACCTGGTCCACTTCCGGGCCGGGACGGCGGTCGATCAGCCTGACCTCCTCGCCCACGACCTTCAGCAACTCGGCGACCTTGCGCCCGACCTCGCCGCCGCCGCCCACCACGAAGGGTCCCTCCCGGCGCAGGGCGACCGTGCCGCCGGCCAGGTCATAGAGGCGGTCGATGCTCTCCTGGCTGCCCACGACGACCAGAATGCCATCCGGAGCCAGGCGCAGGCCCGCTCCGTCGGGCACCACCAGCTCACCGCCGATCCACTGGCCGATGACGGTGGCTCCCGTGCGCGCGCCGATCGCCGTCTCGTCCAGGGTGTGCCCGGCGAGTGGGCTCTGGGGGTGGACCCGGATCTCGGCCACCTTCAGGTTGCGCCCGAGCTTCTGGACGCCTCCGACCTGCGGGTTGATGCGCACCGAGGCGCGGGCGGCGAGGGCGGCCCCCAGGATGTGGCGGGGCGTGAAGACGGCCGTGGCGCCCGCGAGCATCATGGGCCGGCGGTGGAAGGGCTCCTCGACCAGCGCCAGGATGGGGCCGCGGAAACCGAGCTGACGGGCCGAGAGGCTCAGGGCGGCGTTCTCGTCGTCCGTGCCGTTGGCGATGAGGGCGCGGGCGCTCGCCAGCCGGGCCGACGCCAGCGCGCCGTCCGCCAGCCCGCGGTGGAGGACCTTGACGCCGCTCTCGAACAGCCGGCGGGCCTGCGGCTCGTCTTCTTCCAGCACGAGAGTGGGCACGCCCGCCGCCGCCAGCTCCTGGAGCAGCGTCTCGACCCCCGGGCCGTAGCGGTAGACCACGGCGTGCTCCGCGAGGCCCTTGTCCGCCTCCTGGGGCAGGCGGACCTCGAAACGCTCCTCCAGGAAGGGGATAAGGTAGATGGGAAAGATCAGGAACACCAGGAAGACGCCCAGGAACTGGACCACCACCACCAGCAGCACCATGGCCGGATGGCGCCACCGGGAGTCGGCGCCGTAGCCCGTGGTGCTGAGCGTCTCGGCGGACCACTCCAGGCTCTGCCAGAAGGTGCGGGGCTTGCCTTCGAGCAGGGCCATGCCCCACATATAGAGGAAGGCTGACGCCAGCAACGTGAGAAGCAGGCCGAGGATCAGGAAGGCCAGACGTCGGCGGGAACGCCGCATGGAGGGATTGTATGGCCCTTAGTAGGGCATGTCGTCTTCGTCCAGCCCGAAATGGTGTCCGAGCTCGTGGACCACGGTGTCGCGGATCTCGCGGATGACCTGCCGCCGGTTGTCGCAGCTCCGCAGGATGGGACCGCGATAGATGAAGACACGGTCGGGCATGGCGCCCTGGTAGAAGGTGTCGCGGTCCGCGAGGGGGACGCCCTGGTAGAGGCCGAAGAGCTCTTCGTCCGGCTCCCAGGGCCTCCAGGTCCTCTGGGTCCGGCTCCTCCTCCACCATTACGGCCACGTTCTCCAACAGCTCTGCGAACTCCTCGGGCAGGCCTTCCAACGCCTTTTCCACCAGGGATTCGAACTCTTCGGGCGGGATGCGCATGACGCCATAGATTACAATCCTGCCGCCATGTCCGTGCGCCTCGACAAGTGGCTCCAGGTAGCTCGCGTGTTCAAGACCCGAACCCAGGCCACCCATGCCGTGGACCTGAACCGGGTGCGGGTCAACGGCCAGACCGCCAAGCCCCACCGCAACCTCGTGCCTGGCGACCGCATCGAGGTGGAGGTCGGGGACTGGAACCGCGTCCTGGTCGTCAAGGAGCTGCGCGACAAGCCCGTGCCCAAGGAAGAGGCGCGCACCCTCTACGAGGACCTGAGCCCGCCCCGGCCCGAATCCGATCCCCTCACGCGGCTGCTCCGCCGGTCGCCTGTCCAGCGCGAGAGAGGCGCCGGCCGCCCCACCAAGAAGGAGCGGCGCGACATGGAACGCTGGGAAGATGGCGACGACTTCTGAAGCTCTAAAAAAGAGGGCGCGGGACCAAAGGCGGGCTCCAGCCCCACGCCCCATCAGAGGGACTTTCAGGATAGATCCGCCGCAATCCTTTGTCAATATAGTGTCCAGAAGCTAGC
>CAXTNS010000628.1:3233-4221 GCA_964245465.1 uncultured Thermoanaerobaculia bacterium | reverse complement strand
TCCGTCACGATGGCGTTGGTCACGTTGGTGACGTTGACGAAGAACGTCTCGTCGGTCTCGGGCGTGGTGTCGCCGTTGACCAGCACGGTGAACGCATAGGTCGAGCTGCCAGCGGGAATCGTCTGCCCGGTGAGCGACTTGGCCGTGTAGTCCGAGGGCGCCGTGGCCGTGCCGTTGGCGGTCGCGATGTCGAACGTCACCCCGCCCGCGCCCGCCGGAGCGGACAGGCTCACCGTGAAGGTGAAGGACGTGGTGCCGGCGTTGCCCTCGTTCAAGGAGACGTCGTTGATCGTCAGGTTCGGAGCCGCGTCGTCGTTGACGATCGTGCCCTGGCCCTGGCCGTCGGTGACGGTGGCGCCCGTGACGTTGGTGACGTTGACGAAGAAGGTCTCGTTGGTCTCCGGGGTGGTGTCGCCGTTGACCAGCACGGTGAAGCTGTAGGTCGAGCTGCCCGCCGGGATCGTCTGGGCCGTCAGCGACTTCTGCGTGTAGTCGCCGGGCTGCACGGCGGTCCCGTCGGCGGTGGCGATGTCGAAGGTGACGCCGCCAGGGCCGGCCGGGGCGGAGAGGGAGACGGTGAAGGTGAAGCTGGTCGTGCCCGCGTTGCCCTCGTTGAGCGAGACGTCGTTGATCGTCAGGTTGACCGGCGCCACGGAGTTGGGCGTGAGGGAGAAGTCGTCAACCGCCAGGCCGTCGTCGGCGCCGGTAGCGTCGGTGTCGGTCCAGCGGATCCAGAAGGTCGCGCCGTTGGCGATGCTGAGGGAGGTGATGGTCGCGGAGAGAGCCGTGCGGTCGCCCGCCGCGTTGCCGTTCTTGGCGCCGACCGTAACCGTGTCCGGAGTCACGAAGTTGAGGGCGGCGACGTTGGTCCAGGTGCCGGTCACGTACCGGCCGCCGTGGATGTAGTCGAAAGTACCCTCGGCGTGGATGATCTCGTGGATCGGCTCGGCGTGGCCGGGGCCCGGGTAGATCTTCCGGTACCGCTGTG
>CAXTNS010000628.1:1684-3223 GCA_964245465.1 uncultured Thermoanaerobaculia bacterium | reverse complement strand
GCTCTGGTCCGTCCGCCCTGCGGTCCCGAGACGCCATTCCTCGCCGGTGTAGGCGACCGCCAGGTTGGTGATCGTCGAGCCGGTGTTGTTGGTGAAGCAGGCGCCGAAGATGGGAATCAGGGTGCCGCTGCGCAGGCCGCCCAACGCGCGGTCCGTGGCGGCGGCGGCGCCGTAGCTGTAGGTGTCGCCCGTGGTGCTGCCTCCGGTGTCGACGGCGTACTGCTCGTTGTCCCGCGCGCCGCCGCCCGACTCGGTCATGAACCAGCCGGGGATCGTGAGGTTGTTGGTCGTGCTCCCGGCGGTGTTGGAGAGCGTGTCGAAGCTCTGCGTCGAGGCCGACCCGAGAGTGGTCAGGCTGACGCACTGGGCGTCCGCCGGGCGGGCAGCGGTGGCGAGGAGGAGCACGGCTCCGAGAACGAGCGAGAGGCGCGAGACAAGGCGCATGGGGTGAATCCCTCCAGAATCGTAACTTCAGCCAGACGTGGCGGACAAAGTTGCCAGACCCAGGGTTGCAGAAGAGACTGGGGAAGTGTAACCCAGTTGATCCGGAAATTGGCGCCAGCGGGTGACGGAGTTGCGACAGACGGCCTCACCCCCGGCACTGGGCTTGCAGAGCCGAGCGAAAACATACCTCGCCGCCGGAGGTACGATGGAATCGGCGGTCTTTCCGGAGGGTCCGTTCCGGTCCTCCGTGCGAGCGGATGATGAACGACCAGAAATTTCAAAATTTTCCCCGGGCTGCCACCGGGATTGAAGGCTTGGACTACATCCTCGGCGGAGGGTTCCCCGTCAACCGGATGTACCTGCTCGAAGGCAATCCGGGATCGGGCAAGACCACGATGGCCTTGCAATTCCTGCTCGAAGGAGCCCGTGCCGGCGAGCCTGGTGTCTACGCCACCCTTTCCGAGACCGAGGAAGAGCTGCGCGACGTGGCCGCGTCTCACGGCTGGTCGCTCGACGGCATTACCATCTGCGAGCTCCAGACGGCCGAAGAGAGCCTGAAGGCCGACTCCCAGTACACCCTGTTCCATCCTTCCGAGGTCGAGCTTTCGGAGACCACCCGGGCGGTGCTCGACACGGTGGAACGGGTGAAGCCGATGCGGGTAGTCTTCGACTCGCTTTCCGAGATGCGACTGCTGGCCCGCGACTCGCTGCGCTACCGGCGGCAGATCCTGGCGCTCAAGCACTACTTCACCGGCCAGAGCTGCACGGTGCTGCTGCTCGACTACACCGGCGCCACCACGGGGGACTTCCAACTCCAGAGCCTCACGCACGGCGTGCTGGCGTTCGAGCAGGTCACGCCGGGCTACGGCGGGCAGCGGCGGCGGCTGCGGGTGCAGAAGGTGCGCGGCATCGCCTACCACGACGGGTACCACGACTACACGATCAGCACCGGCGGCCTCGAGGTCTTCCCGCGGCTGGTGGCGGCGGACCAGCCGCGCGGCTTCGAGACCGGGACGATCGCGAGCGGCCTGCCGGAGCTGGACCAGGTCCTGGGCGGCAGCCTCTACCGCGGGACGAGCGTGATGTTTTTGGGAC
>CAXTNS010000628.1:0-1674 GCA_964245465.1 uncultured Thermoanaerobaculia bacterium | reverse complement strand
GGCAAGTCGAGCCTGACGGCGCAGTACGTCTCGGCCGCCGCGTCCCAGGGGGAACGCAGCGTCATCTACTCGTTCGACGAGTCGCCGGAGAACTGGGTCGGCCGTGCCGAGAGGCTCGGCCTGAAGCTTCGCGGACCGGTCGAAGAGGGCCTCGTCTCGATCCGCCAGATCGATCCTGCCGAGCTCTCGCCCGGCGAGCTCGCCCACCACGTGCGCCGGGAGGTCGAGAACGGCACCCGGATCGTGGTGATCGACAGCCTGAACGGCTACCAGCACGCCATGCCGGAGGAACGCTTCCTCGTGCTCCACCTGCACGAAATGCTCTCCTACCTCGGGCAGAAGGGCGTGGTGACCCTGCTGGTCATGTCCCAGTCGGGTCTGGTGAGCGAGAATCTGCACTCGCCGGTCGACATCTCCTACCTCGCCGACACGGTGATCCTGCTGCGCTACTTCGAGGCGTTCGGCGAGGTCCGCAAGGCCATCTCGCTGGTCAAGCGGCGGACGGGCACCCACGAGACCTCCGTGCGCGAGCTGCGCATGGGGCCGGACGGGCTGCGCATCGGACACGAGCTCAAGGATTTCCATGGGGTGCTCATCGGGCGCCTCGAGTACACCGGCGCCGCCGAACCGTTGTTGCGCAACGCGAGAGCCGATGAGGAGACCCGCCTTGCCTGAAGGGGATCTCCTCGAGCCGTCCCTCGAACAGCGGGTCCTGGTGCTGGCGCCGACCGGACGCGACGCCATCCTGGCCTGCCAGCTCCTCGCCTCGATGGACGTGGCGAGCCACGCCTGCGCCGACGCCGCCGAGCTGTTCCGCGGGGCCGAAGCCGGAGCGGGAGCCGTGATCGTCGCCGACGAAGCCCTCAAGCCGGACGTCGCGGACGGCCTGTTGAAGGTCCTGTCCAACCAGCCCCCCTGGTCGGACCTGCCGCTGATCGTGTTCACCCGCAACGGGGAAGACAGCGAGCGGGTGCTCGAAAAGCTCGTGCCTCTGGGCAATGCCACCATCCTCGAGCGGCCCGTCCGGCTCAGCACCCTGGTCAGCGCGGTCAAGGCGGCCTTGCGCGCCCGGCGCCGCCAGTACGAGGTGCGCGACCTGCTCCACCGGCAGACCGAAGCGGACCGTAGAAAGGACGAGTTCCTCGCCCTGCTCGGCCACGAGTTGCGCAATCCCCTGGCCGCCATCCGGAACTCGCTCATGGTGCTCGACCAGGTGGGCTCCCGCGAAGCGAGCGCCGTGCGCCAGAGGGAGGTCATCATGCGCCAGACCCGGCACCTGGTGCGCATGGTCGACGACCTGCTGGACGTCTCGCGCGTCACCCGCGGCAAGATCCTCCTCAAGCGCCGGCCGGTCGATCTCGCGGACGTGGCCGAGCGCTGCCTCTCCGAGCTGGGCATGGCCGCCCTCGCCGAGAGCAACGGCCTGGACCTGGAGGTGAAGACCGAGCCGGCCGTGGTGCAGGGCGACTCCGTGCGGCTCGAGCAGGTGGTGTGCAACCTGGTCCAGAACGCCATCAAGTACACGCCCCAGGGCGGCCGGCTGTCGCTCAGCGTCGAAGCCGTGGACGGCGAGGCCCGGGTGCGGGTCCGCGACACGGGCATCGGCCTGTCCCAGGAGGCGATCGGGACGATCTTCGAGCCCTTCGCCCAGGTCGAGAGCTCGCGCCATCATTC
>CAXTNS010000627.1:902-4221 GCA_964245465.1 uncultured Thermoanaerobaculia bacterium | reverse complement strand
CCTCCGGCCCCCGCCCCTGAGCCTGAGGAACGCCGAGCCGAGATGACTCCCAAGCCTGCCCCCGAGCCCGAGCCGGCCCGTGAGGAACCGGCGATGGAGGAGCCCCTGCCAGAGGAGCCCGAGACGCCCGAGGTCACCGAGGAGCCGCGCCTCCGGGAGGCGACCGTTCCGGCCGGCACCCGGTTCGACGTCGAGCTCACCTCCACGCTGGCGAGCAACACCACCGCTCCCGGCGAAACGTTCCGCGTCCGCGTGGCCGAGGACGTGATGGAGGACGGCGAGGTGGCCATCCCGGCCGGCTCCGAGATCCTGGGCGAGGTCGTCGAGGCGGTCTCCCCGCGCAAGATCGGTGGCCAGGCGAAGCTGGAGCTGCGGTTCACCGACCTGGTGCTCCCCTCCGGCGCCACGGTGCCCATCGAGGCCTCGGTCGTCCAGCAGGGACGCAGCGAGACCGGCAGGGACGCGGCGACCATCGGTGGCGGCGCCGCGGCCGGCGCGATCCTGGGACGGGTCCTCAAGAAGGGAGACCGCTCCAAGGGCGCGGTGATCGGCGCCATCATCGGCGCCGCGGCCGGCGCGGTGATCGCCTCCAGGACTCCGGGCGAGGAGGTCGTCATCCCCAAGGGGACGGTGATGGGCGTGAAGCTGGACGACTCCGTCCGGGTCAAGGTACGCGACCGCGGCTGACGGTCCGCTGATTCCTGCGTCCTCTATCCCCGGGTGCTATCCTGGCCCGGGGAATCTCCCCTCCTCCTGCACCCGTTCTATAGTTCATGGCTGAACCAACGACTGCTTCCCGCCGGCCGGCCCGCCAGGGTCTCTACGGCGGTCTTGTCTCCTCCCGTCCAAGGACGGCGGTGGACCCGGCGTCCAAGGGCCCGAAGAAACCTCTGAAGCCGCGCACCATCCTGAACGACGCCGCCGAGCTGGTGCGCGCCCGCAAAGGCCGTCTGCTGCTGGGGCTCCTCCTGATGGCTATCAACAGGGTCTCGGGCCTGATCCTGCCCGGCACGACCAAGTACCTGCTGGACGACGTGATCGGCAAGGGCCATCGCGCTCTGCTGGTGCCGATCGTCTTCGCGGCCGGCGCGGCGACGCTCATCCAGGCGGTCACCTCGTTCTCCCTGTCCCAGATCCTCGGCAAGGCGGCCCAACGATCCATCACGGAGATGCGGCGGCAATTGCAGCAGCACGTCGCGCGTCTCTCGGTGAGCTACTTCGAGCAGACCAAGGCGGGCGCGCTGCTCTCCCGTGTGATGAACGACGCCGAGGGGATTCGCAACCTCGTGGGCACCGGCCTGGTGGAGGTCGTGGGCGGCATGGTGACGGCCGTCCTGGCGCTCGGCATCCTCTTTTATCTCAATACCAAGCTGACGCTGATCGCGCTCGGCGTGCTGTCGCTCTTCGCTTTCATCATGCAGTACGCCTTCCGGACCCTGCGGCCGCTCTTCCGTGAACGCTCCAAGATCAACGCCGAGCTCTCGGGCCGCCTCACGGAGTCGTTCTCGGGGGTGCGGGTGGTCAAGGCTTATCAGGCGGAACAGCGCGAGGCCCTGGTCTTCACCAAGGGGGCGCACCGGCTCTACCGCAACATCGCCCGCACCATGACGAGCTTCTCGGCGATCGGCGCCGCCTCGACGCTCCTCCTGGGAGGGATCGGCGTCACCATCATGCTGGTGGGGGCGCAGGACGTCCTGGCGGGACGGATGACGGTAGGCGACTTCTTCGCCTTCACCCTCTATCTCGGGATGCTGGTCGGTCCGATGGTGCAGATCGTCAACATCGGCAGCCAGTTCACCGAGGCGTTCGCGGGCCTGGAGCGCATCCGCGAGATCCGCAACGAGGTCACTGAGGACGAGGGGGAGGTCTCCCGCCAGCCGCGGCACCGGGTGGAAGGCCGGATCGAGTTCCGTGACGTCTGGTTCGAGTACCAGTCCGACACGCCCGTGCTTAAGGGTATCTCGTTCACGGCCTCGCCGGGCACCTCGACGGCTCTGGTAGGACCCTCGGGATCGGGTAAGAGCACGCTGATCGGCCTGGTGGCCGCCTTCCACCGTCCAACCTCGGGCCAGCTCCTGGTGGACGGCCACGACCTTTCCGAGGTGCGGCTCAACGACTACCGCTCCCACCTCGGGGTCGTCTTCCAGGACAACTTCCTGTTCGACGGCACGGTGCTGGAGAACATCGCCTATGCCAATCCGCACGCCTCGGACGAGGAGGTCCTGAGGGCGGCCCGTATCGCCCACTGCGATGACTTCGTGGCCAAGCTGCCGGATGGCTACAACACGATCGTGGGCGAGCGCGGCGTGAAGCTCTCGGGCGGCGAGCGCCAGCGGGTGGCGATCGCGCGGGCCATCCTGGCCGATCCGCGGATCCTGATCCTCGACGAGGCCACCTCTTCGCTCGACAGCGAGAGCGAAGCCCTGATCCAGGAGGGATTGGCGGAGCTGATGAAGGGACGGACGACGTTCGTCATCGCCCACCGCCTGTCGACCATCCGCAAGGCCGACACGATCCTGGTGCTCGAAGGCGGCCAGATCGTCGAGCGCGGCCGGCACGAGGAGCTGCTCGCCCTGGGCGGCCGCTACCACGACCTCTACACCCGGCAGTACAACCTGGAATCGAACCTCTTCCGGAACCCCGGAGAGGCCGTCCATCTGGCGGAGGACGCAGAGGACGAGGAGGACAAGCCCCAGGCGTCCGGAGACGCGGCGGCGGTCGGGGCACCGGGGCGGCTGCCCCTGATGCCCGTCTGACGCTTCTACGAGATCAATTTACCGGATCAACCGCTCGAACCCCTGCTTGCGCTTGAGCTGCAGGGGTTTGTCCCGGCTTCCCAGAGTCCCCTCGTGCCCGGAGAGGTCGGTCGCCACCGCGTAGAGGTCGACCGTGCCGTTCTGGTGGAAGCCCGGGTCGACCGTCACCGTGTAGTAGCCCGCGCGTGCCTTTTCGATCGGCAGCTCGCGGAACTTTCCGCCCTCGGGGCGGGCCAGCACCTTGACGCCCCGGACCTCGTAGTCGTCCGTGGCGCGGAAGCTCAGCTCGACCACGGTGCCGCGGGAGTAGTCCAGAAGGTAGCCGTCGCGCAGCACGAGCTGCGGCGGCTGACCGTCGAGATGGGAGAGGAGGTTCTCCAGCCGGGCCCGGGCTTCGGCGAAGCGGGGCGCCAGGTTGGGCGTCGGCTCAATGCCCTGGAGCGCCTGGAGACCTTCCCAGGGTTTTTTCCGGCGCTCGATCGTGGGCAGGTTGGCGAGCAGGGTCTCCTGCTCCTTCTGGGTGCGCTGCCAGATCTGGTAGCGGGCGAGCCGCTCCTTGAGAC
>CAXTNS010000627.1:0-892 GCA_964245465.1 uncultured Thermoanaerobaculia bacterium | reverse complement strand
GGCCAGCTTTTCTGAATTGGTCCGAGCTTTGCCAGGGCCTCACCGTACTTCGCCTCGCCGACCAGGGCTTCGGCCTGGGTCTCCAGCGCCTTAGCCGCCTTGTCCCGCAGGCCGTCGGGATCGCTCGCTTTGGACAATGCCTTGGGCAATAAGGCCGTCAAGGCGGTGAAGCGCTCAAGCACCTGGCCGTTCTCACCCCGGCCGGAGGCGGCCCAGGCCTGGGCGTAGGCCTCGACGGCGCCGCGTGCCCGGTCGAGATCGGCGCGCACCTCCGGAGAGAGCCCCGACTCCTGGCCCGTCGCCGTCTCGATGGAGCTCTGGAGGGCGTCCATGTCCCCGTTCTTCAGACCGCTCGCGAGATCGGAGGCCAGGTGCTCGAAGGCGGTCAGCGCGAGCGTCTCTTCAAGGGCGCCAAGCTCGCGGCAGCCTTGGGCGGAGAGGAGCCCCTGCTCGCCGAACGGGATCGAGCGCAGTACCCGGCGGGCTCCGCGGTTGTCCCCCTGGCCGAAGAGGAGCTTGGCCTCTTCGAGCTGCGCGACGGGTGGCTCGGTAGGCGGCTTCGGCGGTGAGGCGGAGGGTGCGGCCTGCGCGGTGGCGGCCTCGGGCTTGGACCCCCAGAGCTGCCAGAACGCCGTCAGGCCGACGAGCACCAGGAGGCCGGCGATCGCTCCCACCACGGCCGGCTTGCGCAGCAGCGCCGCCAGCCCTCCCTGGGGAGCTGCGGGAGCGGGGCTCTCCGCGGCCGCGGCTGGTGCCTTCGGGCCTCTCTGGAACGGGACCACCTTGGCGGTTGCACCTCGCGCGCGCGCCGCCGGTTCCGCTGGCCGGGGGGGCGGGGCTGGAACGGAGAGGAGGGCGTTGAGGATCTCGTCGTCCACCGCCGAGAGGAGCT
>CAXTNS010000626.1:0-4225 GCA_964245465.1 uncultured Thermoanaerobaculia bacterium | reverse complement strand
GTACGGGGGCGGGATCTACGAGCGGACCTGGCTGCAGCTCAACTTCCTCCTCATGGCGCTCGCCGCCCTGGGAGCGGCGGCCCTCGCGCTGCGGGCGTTGCGGGTGCGGGACCGGGAGGGGACCTCCGCTCTCCGCCTCGTGCTGCTGCTCCTCTTTCCGCTCGGCTATACGGCCGGCCTGGCGCTCAGCCACGCCTTCACCTGGTTCGCCTGGTACTACGGGCCCATCTACCCGTTCGCGGCGCTCCTTGCGGCCGTCGGTGCCTGGGAGGTGGAGAGACCGCGCCCGGCCTGGCGGATCGGGCCGGCTCTGGTCGCCCTGCTGGTGGCGGCGCAGATCGTGGCGGTCGTCCAGGTGAAGCTCCCGGCGGACCGCGATTTCCTGGTGGCCGGATATCTCGAATCCGCGGCGTCGATCCCCCGGCAGGCCGGCATTCGGGTGGCGGCTCTGGAAATCGGCGCCGTGGGATGGCAGGTCTGGCCACTGCCGGTGACCGACCTGCTGGGGCTGGTGACGCCGGAAGCCGTGGGGCGCGACCCGCTCGCCCTCCTGCGGGACCGGCGGCCCGACTACCTCGTGGTCCGCAGCGACGACGGGGCCTCTCTGCTGGCCCGCGCCGCGCAAGAGAGCTGGTTCAGGGCGTCTTACCAGCGCCACGTCACCGTCCAGGACCCTTGGAGCCCGCGCGAGTTCATCGTCTGGCGCCGCCGCGAGGCCCCCGCGCCATGACCGTCATCGCGGTGCTGCTCGGGCACGCCCACGTGGAGATGGCCCTCGCCTGTCTGGGGAGCCTGTTGCGTTACTCGGCGGAGCCCCTGCGCCTGCGCGTCCATGACGACGGGACCCTGGCGGGGGAGGACCGCGACCGGCTGGCATCGAGGCTGGGAGGTCCTGAATTCGTATCCCGCGCCGAGGCGGACGCCCGGGTCGAAGCCGTCCTCGCCGGGCGTCCGGCCCTGCGGGCGTTCCGGGCGGCCAATCCCTTGGCCCTCAAGCTGATCGACGTTCCTCTCCTGTCCCAGGACAACCTTGCCTACTGCGATTCGGACGTCCTGTTCCTGCGTCCGTTTACCGGTCTATTCTCCTTTCCGGAACCGGAGGCGGGGGCCGTCTTCATGAGCGACCGGCAGAACGCCTACTCGGTCCGTTCCTGGCACCTGCTGCGACATGGACGGCTCCGCCTGCCGTGCCGGGTCAACTCAGGGGTCCTCCTGTTCCGGACGCGCTTCTACGATCCGGACCTGCTGGAGTGGTACTTCGGACGTCCAGAATTCCAGTTCGTCCCCGTCTGGGCCGAGCAGACAGCCTGGGCTCTCCTGGGACAGCGGGCCGGCTGCCGCCTCTGGGACCCGCGCCTCGTCCGGCTGCCGGATGGGGGCGATCCTGGGGAAGAGGTGGCCCTCCACTTTGTCAGCCCGCTGCGGAGCCTGCTTGGACCGGTCTGGGAACAGGCCCAGGATCGGACGGGCGAGCCGCCGGTTACCGTGGGCACGGTGCCGGCGCGGCGCTGCCATCCCTTGAATCTGGCTTTTACAGAGTCCCGGCGGTTTTTTCAGAGATTTTTCGGCTGAAGCATTGTTTGAAGCCGACAAACAATGTTCTAGGGCTTCAAACGATGTTTTTTCGGCTCAAACAATGGTTGGGCCATTTTTTCATTGTTTCGGCAGCTCAAACAATGATTCAGCCGTTCAACCAGCCCAAAACATTCCGCAGATCCGTAAGAAGAGCGTCCGGAGCCCAAGACTCCAGCAGAGCGCGCGAGCGGATTCCGCAGGTCAGAGCGATCGTACGAAGTCCCAGGGCCTTGCCGCTCGCGACGTCCACCTCGGTGTCACCCACTAGAACCGATCCCGGACCCCAAGCGATCCCCGAATCCCGTAGCAGGCCGACCTTGGCCTCCCTGGTGCCGTCTCCACGGCCGGCGACGATCCGCTTGAAAGGCAGGACGAGGTCGAGCGCGGCGAGTTGGTCCGCGAGACGGTCCCGGTGGTTGCGCAGGGTGACGAGAGCTAGGGGACCCCACCCGGCCAGGTCCTCCAGGACGGCAACGGTCCACGGCCAGGGACGGTCCAGGGCCAGGGACTCCGGCGCTTCGAGATCGCGGAGCCGTTCGGAGTCTGCTTCGGGGGAGACGCCGGCCCGGGTCAGGATCTCCGCCTCTGGCACGCGGTTGCGCTTGGCTTCCCAGTACTCTTCCCGGTCCAGGGGCCGGCCGCCGTGGCGCAGTACGAGGTCGCGGTGGACGTGGTGATAGCGCCAGGAGACGTCGAGCACCGGGCCGTCGAGATCGAGAAAGATCCAGCGTCTGCTCATGCAGGATGGAACCCCTTGCCGTCGAGGCGAGCCACGACCCAGGGCTTGAGCATGGCGTACCAGTCCCGGCCGGCGCGGATTTTGGAATAGCGGCCGGCGGCCGGGTAGCGCATGGTGATGGGGACCTCGAGACACCGCAGGCTCCGGTCCATCAGGGCCTTGGCGTAGAGGTAATACTCGAAGCCGTAGGTGTGGAGCCAGGGCGCGTGCCAGTCGAACTCCGCCCGCCGGAGGAGGTCGAGCCGGAAGGCGCGGAAGCCGCCGGTCGAGTCGGTCAGGGCCGCGCCCGTCAGGACGCGCACGAAGACGTTGACCAGCGGGATCGAGCCGCGTCGGAAGCCCGGCAGGTTGGGCGAGGAGCCGCCGGGCAGGAAGCGGCTGCCGTTGACCCAGTCGGCCCGGCCCTCCCCGACCGGCGCCAGCAGGCGGGGGATCTCGGCCGGCAGCATCTTGCCGTTCGCGGCCATGGCGCCGAAGACCTCGTACCCCCGCTCCAGGGCCCAGTCGAGGGCCGCGATGTAGCCGTAGCCCACGCCCCGGTTGCGGGGGACGTCGACGTGCGGGTGGCCGCTCTCCCGGACGAGGACCTCGGAGCCGTCCGTTGAGCCGTTGTTGACCAGGAGCAGGTCTACGCCGGGCAGGTCCGCCGCGGCGAATTCTTCCAGCAGGCGCGGGAGCTCCCGGACCTGGTTGAAGACGGGCGCGAAGAAAACGGCTTTCATGATGATCTCAAGAGACTATAATCCGCGGCTCATTCGAGAAGGAGCTTCAAGATCATGGCGGCTCGACGCATTCTGGTGACCGGCGCGGGCGGCTCGCCCTCGACCAACTTCGTGCGCTCCCTGCGGGAATCGGGAGAGACTTTCTATCTGATCGGGGCGGACTGCAACAAGTACTACCTTCAGCGAGCCGAGACGGACGAGCGCCATCTCATCCCCGAAACGTCCGATCCGGACTACGTCCCGATCCTGAAAGGGCTCGTCCAGGAGACCGGCGCCGAGCTGATCTACAGCCAGCCGGACCAGGAGATCCTCGTCATCTCCCGGCACCGGGACGAAATGGGGGCCCGGACGTTCCTGCCGGCCCACCGGACCATCGAGATCTGCCAGGACAAATTCGAATCCTTTCGCCTCTGGAAGGAGGCGGGCCTCACGGTGCCCGAGACGATGCTGGTGCGGGACGAGACCGACCTCGAGCGGGCCTTCGACATCTACGGTGCCCCGGTGTGGCTGCGGGCCATCGTGAGCCCCGGCGGCGGCAAGGGGAGCTTCCGGGCCGAGAATCCGCGGGTGGCCCGGGCTCGGCTGGACTTCTGTGAGGGCTGGGGCTCGTTCACGGCGGCCGAGTGCCTGGAGCCGGGGTCCATCACCTGGACGGCCCTCTACCGGGACGGCGGGCTGATCGTGGCCCAGGGGAGGAAGCGCCTGTACTGGGAGCTGGGCAACCGCGCTCCCTCGGGTGTGACCGGCATCACGGGCACGGGCGTGACGGTCTCGGACCCCGATCTCGACGAGCTCGCCCTACGCGCCATCCAGGCTGTCGATCCTCGGCCGAACGGCATCTTCGCCGTGGACCTCACCTACGACAAGCGCGGCGTGCCGAACCCGACCGAGATCAACATCGGCCGCTTCTTCACCACCCACCTGTTCTTCACCCGGGCGGGGCTCAATCTGCCGTACCTCTTCGTCAAGCTGGCGTTCGGCGAGCCGTACCCCGCGCCCGAGAGGACGCTCAACCCGCTACGGCCGGGCCTCGCCTGGGTGCGGGGGATGGATTTCCTGCCCGTATTGACCGACATGGAGACGATCGAAGCCGCGCCGGGCGAACTGGCCGAGCGGCGCCGGCGCCTCCACGGCTGAACATGGCTCAAGTCCTTCTGACGGGCGCGACCGGTTTCCTGGGGGTCGCTCT
>CAXTNS010000625.1:0-4233 GCA_964245465.1 uncultured Thermoanaerobaculia bacterium | reverse complement strand
CTTCACCGCCGGTGAGGTCCAGCGGCAGACTTACGCAGGGACCAAACCCTTATGGCTCGGGATCTCTGCCGCCTACAGTAAGGATTCTTTTTGCAACTGGCAGGTTTAGTGTTCTTCACGACGTTCCTCCTTGCCGCACGGCGTGGGAATGGGGCCACGGTGGGCAGCGCGCGGGCGCTCCGGAGACCATCTCTCCAGTACCATGATATGGTAATGGAGCATCCAGACGCAGGGCGTTTCCAGAAAGGGGCTTTGAATGCGCGGTCGGCGGATCGGAATCGGGCTGGTGCTCGCGTCGTTCCTCCTCTGGGGGCTCGCCGGAGCCGCGGAATCCGGCTCTGAGAGCGGTGGTCCTCAGCTCGTCCACGACTTCTTCCCCGGTGAGTTCGAGCCGGACGAGTCCCTGCGCCAACTCACGCAGCTCGGCAATGCGCTGTTTTTCATTGCCCAAGACCTGGAAATGGAGCCCAGAGTCTGGCGGACGGACGGTACCCCGGAGGGGACCCGGCAGGTTCAGGTCACCGGACGTCCCGAGGCAGAGGGCGACCGCCAAGGCATCGTAGGCCGCGTAGGGCCGTTCATGCTCTGGACCTTGGTTCCGGCGGAAGATCCGGACAAGGTGGTCCTCCTCTCTTCGACGGAACAGGGCGACGGGGTCCCCCTCCGTACCTACCAGCGCGGAACCGACGGTGCGCTCGCGATCGCCGGAAATCGTCTCTATTTCCAGGATTGCGCGGCTAGCGCATGCAGCGTCTGGTCGACGGATGGCACGGTCGCGGGGACGCGGCCTGTCCAAGCTCTGGCCGTTCAGTTCCCGGCGGAGACCTTGACGATCACCGGGACGTTCGCGGACCGGTGGTTGCTCTTCCGTTTGCATCAGATGCTTTATGCCTATGACGCCACGGCGGACCGCGTTCTGCTGCTCCTGCCCGACTATGCGCGGCAAGCCGCGATGTTCCCCGTGGGGGATGCGCTGTTCTTCCGCACGTATCACGAAGCGGGCCAGAAGCACCGGGCCCGGCTCTGGGTCAGCCGCCTGGATTCGCCGCGGGCAATACAGATCTTTGAGGATCCGGAGATCGACATCGCCGGCTGGCGCGAAGACCGGCTCTATTTTGCCTCCGAGAACGGGCGTCTCTGGTCGACGGACGGGCGGGCGGAAAACACCCGTTTCTACTCCGACTTCCGACTGCCTCCCTACAGCTTCGGCTCTCTCGTGGATCAACTCGGGTCCATCGGTTCCCGGACGCTCCTGCCGGTGCCGGGCTATTACTTCGGCGGTCTGCTCACGGTCGACGAGAGCAGGAGCGAGGTCAGCCTGACCAAGCGCTTTTGCAGGGGGAAATATCCCTGCCTGGGCTTCCACATATCGTCCTGGACCGTGGCCGGGGATCGAGCCTTCGGAGCGGTCAACGGAAACCTCTGGCAATCGGATGGCACCCGGCAAGGGACCATGCCCCATGAAATCCTTTCCCGGGTCAACGTGAGCAGCTTCCGGGTGCTCGACGGCCATCTCCTCCTGGGAGCCACCAGCCGGGAGGGCGAAGAGCAACTCTGGGAGACCGACGGCACGGCAGCCGGCACGCGGGCTCTGTCGGACGGCACGCTCGACCGGCCGTTCCGCGTCCAGGGAGCGCCGGTGCCTCTCGGCGGCGCGCTCTACCTGTTCGCCGAGCGCAAGCCCGTGGGACAGCAACTCTGGCGGGTCGCGGGCGGCCGGACCACGCCCCTCACCAGCGTGCGGCACCTGGGGACCGGCATCGCGCCTTTCGCCGTCCATCCCCTGGGCGGCCGTCTCGTGCTCGGCGGATCTAGAGACAACGTGAATTGGCTGGGCCTTGCCGAAGGCGGTCCGGCTGAGCCGCTGCCGATCCAGATCGGGGGCTGTGACGTTTTTGACGGGCCGTGTCCGGACGACCCGCTGGTGATCGGACAGCGCCTGTTTTTCAACCCCGGCTACTCCGGGGATGGGCTGGGGGTCACCGACGGCACCGCTGCGGGCAGCGGCATCCTCCCGCTAAGGGAGGAGGAGAACGGCCCTTCCTCAAAGGTCGCCGCCCTGGGCCGCCTGGGAGACCGGTCTCTGGTCGTCGATCCCGCGGGCAGACTGTGGACCAGCGATGGCACGTCTGCCGGAACCCGGTTCATCACGCGGGTTCCGTTCGACCCTGACCGGCTCGACGCCCTCAGACCGGTAGGCCCTCCGGTCTCACTTGGTTCCCTGGCCTTCTTGTTCCTCCGGGTGCCGGTCTCCAGCGATCCGGAGGACGACGCGGTCCTGGAGGTCTGGCGCACCGACGGAACGGCGGCGGGGACGTTGCGCCTGGCGTCAACGCCGTTTCTCAAGGATTTCGCGTCCGTCCTGAGCCCCGCGACACTGGGCGGGAGGCTCTTCTTCCGCTTCGGGGGCACCCTGTGGGTGAGCGACGGCTCGGTCGCCGGCACACACCCTCTGCCGAACCAGCTTCCGGGCGGCACTTTCGCGCTCGCCGCCGGCACGGACACTCTCTACGCTGGCGCTGGCTATCAGGACGCCGACGTGGAGCACGAAACCCTGTGGGCGATCGATCCCGTGACGCTGGCGGCCAGCCTCCTCGGGACCTTCGGCCGAGTGGCGGACGGGCACGTCGAGGCGGCGCTCGGCAGCGTCCTGGGCAATGCTCTCTTCTTCCGGGCGGCGGACGAGCGGAACGTCGAGCGGTGGTGGGTCACCGAAGGCACGCCGGAGAGCACGCACCCGGTGCCGGGTCTCCGGATTCGCAACCGCGTATGGGATTTCTTCACGGCGGGGAACCGGCGCTACTTCACCTCCTGCGATGCCGAGCACGGTTGCGAGCTCTGGTCCACGGACCGCCTCGGCGAAGACACCCGGCTGGTCGCGGATCTCTGGCCGGGACCGCACGGCAGCGATCCCCAGATCCTGGCCGTCAGCGGCAATGCCCTCTGGTTCGCCGCCACCGAGCCCTCCGTGGGCCGGGAGCTCTGGAAGATCGATCTTTCCCAGCCATGATATGCTGAAGGAGCATCCAGACGGGACGGACCTTTCCAGAAAGGGCTTCGAATGCGCAATCGATGGATCGCGACGGGGCTGGTGCTCGCGTCCTTGCTGCTCTGGGGGTTCGCCGGAGCCGCGGAATCCGGCTCTGAAGGCAGCCCTCAGCTAGTCCACGACTTCTTCCCCGGCGAGTTCGAGAGAGACCTGTCGCTGGGCCAGCTCACGCAGGTTGGCGATACGGTGTTTTTCGTCGCCAAGGACCTGGAAACGGAGCCCAAGGTCTGGCGAACGGACGGCACCGAAGCAGGGACCCGGCGGGTCCAGATCGCTGGGCGTTCCGAGCAGGAGAACGACCGTCAGGGCATCGTGGGCCATGTCGGGCAATTCCTGCTCTGGACCTCGGGCCCGGCGGAGGAACCGGACGCCTCGGTGCTCGTCTCCTCGACAGAACAGGGCGACGGGATCCCCCTCCATACCTATCGACCCGGAGCGGAAGACGCGGTCGCGATCGCGGGAAATCGTTTCTATTTCCAGGACTGCGTGGCCGGTGGCAGTTGCGGCGTCTGGTCGACGGACGGCACGGTCGCGGGGACGCGGCCCCTGTCCACGGTGACCGCGCGGTTCGCCGGCGAACCGCTGCAGATCGCCGGAACGTTTGCCGATCGGTGGCTGCTGCTGCGCTCCCGGCGGGATTTCTTCGCCTATGACTTCGTGGCGGACCGTGTCCAGCTCCTTCTGCCCGACTACGCGCGGCGAGCCGACCTGTATACGGCTGGGAATGCGCTGTTCTTCTGTGTCCGGCCGCCCGGAGGCGTGAAGATCCGGACGCGGCTCTGGGCGAGCCGTCTGGATTCTCCCCGAGCCGTACAGATATTCGAAAGCTTGTCGATCAACGTCGCCGGAGAGCGCGAGGGCCGGCTCTACTTTTCGGCCGGAGAGGGGCGGCTCTGGTCGTCGGATGGACGCCCCGAGGGCACCCGTTCCTATTCCGGTTTGCGCGGGGACCTCTACAATTTCAGCGAGATCGTCGGTCAGCTCGGAGCGGTCGGCTCGACCACTCTCATTCCCATGCCGGGCTACTACTTCGGAGGTCTGCTCGGGGTCGACGAGGCCAAGGGCGAGGTCCGCTTGGTCAAGCCCTTCTGCGGCTATAAGTATGAGTGCCTGGGCTTGACCATGTCGCCGATCACGATGGTGGGCGGCAAGGCGTTCGAAGCGGTGAACGGACGGCTCTGGCA
>CAXTNS010000624.1:3475-4237 GCA_964245465.1 uncultured Thermoanaerobaculia bacterium | reverse complement strand
GAGTGGAGGCAGGGGTGGAGGAATCCTGCCTGACCCTGGAGACAGCCTTGGTCGCCACCGCGGACGTGGCGAGCGGTCCCAGGAGCGCCAGGAGGAGAGCCACGGAAAAGGTGCGGGGAAGGAAGGTGTTCAGGTGCATGGGTCGATCCTCTCGTGGAAGTCGACAGCCCTGTTCAAGAATTGGCCGATTGTACGCCAATCCGCTGCCGGACGACCCCTCCCCCCTTGACCACGGCGGACACCGGATTGATGCCGTAGTGATACACCAGATGGAGGAGGTTGGGTGCGTCCAGGAGAACAAGATCGGCGCGCTTTCCATTCTCGACCGAGCCGATCTCGGTCCCGAGCCCCAGGCAGCAGGCGGAGTTGAGGGTGGCCGCCGTCAGGCTCTCCTCGATGGTGAGGCCCAGCTCGAAGACGGCGAGGACGACCACCATGGGCATGGACTCGGTGTGCGAGGAGCCGGGATTGCAGTCGGTCGCGAGCGCCACGGGCACGCCGGCCTCGACGAGCCGACGGGCCGGGGCGTACTTGTGCTTCATCAGGAAGAAGCTGGTGCCAGGGAGCAGAACGGCCGTGACCCCCGAGCGCGCCAGGGCCTCGATCCCCTGGGGCGAGACGGCGATGAGGTGGTCCGCGGAGAGTGCCCCCAACTCGGCGGCCAGCTCGGCGCCGCCCGAATCCACGAACTCGTCCGCGTGGAGCCGGGGGGCGAGGCCGTGGCGGACGCCCGCCTCCAGCACCCGGCGGGACTCCCCGGGG
>CAXTNS010000624.1:2076-3465 GCA_964245465.1 uncultured Thermoanaerobaculia bacterium | reverse complement strand
ACCCCCTCCTCGCAGAAAACGTCACAGAAGCGGGCGAGGCCTTGCTCGGCGGTGGCCGGTACGATCTCCTCGCAGATCAGGTCCAGGTAGCGGTTCCGGTCCTGCCGGTGCTCGGGCGGGATCTCGTGAGCGGCCATGAGGGTCGGTACGAGGTCCACGGGATGGCTCTCGGAGGCGCGGCGGATGGCGCGGAGCTGCTTCAGCTCGCCGTCCAGCGAAAGGCCGTAGCCGCTCTTGGCCTCGGCCGTGGTGGTGCCCCAGGCGAGCATCTGGTCCATCCGGCGCCGGACGTTCGCGGCCAGTTCCTCTTCACTCGCCCGGCGGGTGGCGTTGACCGTGGAGAGGATGCCGCCGCCGGCCGCCGCGATCTCCTGGTAGGTCTTGCCCGCGAGGCGCGCCGCGAACTCCTCCTCGCGGGTGCCGGCCCAGGGCAGGTGGGTGTGGGGATCGACGAACCCCGGGATCAGCGTGCCGCCCCGGCCGTCCAGTCGCTCGACTTCATGGAGGTCCCCGAAGAGGCGGCGCCGTTCTTCGGGATCACCCACGAAAACGATCTTCCCGTCGCGGCAGACCACCTCGGCTCCGTGAATCCTGCGCACCCGCCTCTGGTCCGCCCCACGGAGAGGAGAGGACCCCTCGGGTGTCGCCACTTCCCCAAGGTTGTGGATCAGGAGGTCCGGAGCCATAGGCGGGGATTGTGACCCCTGAGCTCAAAAATCCCAAATCGACAATCCCGAATAACTTAAAGCCCCACCCGCGCCCGGCCCATCTCCCTCACCTCGGTCTGGAGCCAGGTTTCGACCTCGCTCCATTTCAAGGGGACGGCGAGGCGCGGCATGGGCTCGCCTTCGGTCTGGGAGAGGTCCGCGAGGCCTTTCAGGGCCTGGAGGGGGAAGTCGCGGACGTGGCCGAACTTGTCCTCGGCGAGATCGAGCAGGGTCTCCAGGGGGAGCCGGCGGCAGAGGAGGTAGAGGTCCACGAAGTCGCGGCGGGAGCCGCGGCTGATGATGGCGCCGAGCTTCATCAGCCCCAGGTCCACGGCCGAGGCCACGGCGAGGCCGGCGAAGTCCTCGAAGGGATGGACGAGGGGATAGGGATAGTAGAAGAGGCGCAGGCCCACTCCCCCATTGGCTCGAACGAAAAGGTAGCCGTCGCGGGCGGTCTCGACTTCAGTGTCCGGGGCGGTCTTGAGAAGGTCCTGGAGAAGGTCGCGCCTTTCAGGACTGGTGAGACGGTTGGCGTTGCCCATCAAATCGAGATCGACCACCGGGCGGTGCCCCACGTAGAGGGCGAGGGCGGCCGAACCTGCGAGGTAGAAGTCCTCGGCCCAGGGGCGGGAGCCGAGGCGGCTCAACAGCTCCTGGGCGCGGGGCGAGAGGGACTCGGGAT
>CAXTNS010000624.1:0-2066 GCA_964245465.1 uncultured Thermoanaerobaculia bacterium | reverse complement strand
GGATGGGAGAGGGTCAGAGGGGCCACAGCGCTGCCGCCTCCGGGTGGGCTGGTCCCGCGGGACGCCCAAGCACGTCCTCCCAGAAGGCGCGGCTGCGGGCGGAGAGGAGGCGCCCGCCGTGGCGGGCGAGCCAGTCCGCGATCTCCGTCTCGGAAAACCGGCCGAAGAGCCAGGCGAGGTCCGCGGCGTCGCCATCTTCCAGCAGGCGGGCGATCACCAGGAAATCGCCGAGATCCTCGTAATGAGGGAAGAGGCGGCGCGTGCCTTCGGGAACACTCAATCCCCTCAAGCCCCGGCTTCCCGCCGCTTGCGCGGAAGGGTAAGGACGGTGGCGGTGTTGCGCTCATCCTCCATCTCGGCTTCCAGAATGCGCTGAAAGAGGTCCAGAGTGTTCCTGAATTTGAGCTGCAGCTCGCGCCGGTTCGTGCGCAGCTCCGTGATCTTGGACTCGAAGCGGGTGGACTGCTCGATGGCCTGCTGCACGATCTTGTCGGCCGCGATCTCAGCCTCTTTGACCATCAGCTCGGCCTCGCGCTTGGCGTTGGCCGTGATGTCGTCCGACACCTTCTGGGCGCGGAGGAGGGTCTGCTGGAGCTGGTGCTCGCGGTGCTCGGTCTCTTCGAGACGCTGGCGGTAGTAGCGGTTCTCGCGCTCCAGCTTGTCGCTCTGGGCGATGCGGGCGGCAAGCTCCTCGGCGAGCAGGGAGAGGAAGCCCTCGACCTCGGTCGGGTCGTACCCTCGCATCTTCTGCGAAAAGCGCATCTTCTGGATCTCGAGCGGAGTGATGGCCATCCCAGTCTCCTTCCAAACATCTTCCAACAATCCACTTCGGAAAAGGATAGCTATCTTAGCATGGGTATTGAGGTAAATTCCTCCCTTTAGCAAGCCGCTCGACCGACAACCACCGGTGACACGGTTGACACGCTGTAGCTAATTTTTTTAAGTTACTTAGAGAAATTGACCCGCAAAAAAGAGGCCTCTCATGACCTTGAGCCGTGGCCTACTGATCCGATCCGTTCTGGTGGCGCTGGCCAGCCTGCTACCGGCCGCCGCCGGAGCGCAGCTCAGATGCTGTAGCTGCAGCGGCTACGGTGCGAATTGCTCGGCTTGCTTCTACGTCGATCAGACTGCCGTTTGCGCGGGCTACGACGACGGTTCGGTCCACTACTGCGGCTGCATGAGCGAGGCGATCGGTGGCGGTGGCGGTTGCAGCAGGCTCAGCTCCCGCACGACCGTGATGGGCTTGGATCGAGGCGCGGACCGGGGAGCCAAGCTCGCCGGTCAACAGCTTGGATCCGGCCTCCTGAATCCTGGAAACCGGCGGGAGGGGTCCTTCAACTTCGAGGAATGGGCGGTCGTGTCGTCAACGGGCGGCGTGCTGGGAGCCTCGACCATCGAGTTCGCGAACGTGTCCAGAACGCGGCCGAGCGCTTTCGGCCCCGCGGGAAGGGCACCTCCACCGTCCTCGTGATCGAGGACGCGGACCATCCCTACAACAGCCGCGAGATCCCCGTCCCGGCGGTGGCACCGATCGACATCGACGCGGGGCTGCCGGCGAGCCTGGACGGCCAGGAGACGTGGTTCCGGGCCGAGGTCGGTGAGGACGGGGTGATCGATCAGATGATCCTCTTGAACGTCCCCGACGAGCTCTTGTCGGGCAAAGACCTCGCGTCGGGCTCGATCAACGAACGGCTGCGAGAGAAACTGAGCCTTCGCTACGCCGACGAAAGACGGCATCGCGTCGTGGTGTTCGGCTTGATGCGTGCCAACCTGGAGGGCCATCTCGTGATGACGAGATCCCGGGTGATCCTCCCCAAAGGCTGCTGCAACGGGCGTCACTGCGTTTGAGCGTTCCGTAATAGCCCACTACCCGATTCAGTGCCGGGGTCCGAACAGCGCCGTGCCCACGCGGACGTGGGTGGCGCTTTCTTCGACGGCGACCTCGAAGTCGTCGCTCATGCCCATGGAGTCGAAACCGGGCCACCCGGTCCACTCGAGGCGGGCGGCCATCTCGTCGCGCAGCTCGCGCAGGCGGCGGAACCAGGGGCGGGATTCCTGGGGGGAAT
>CAXTNS010000623.1:0-4245 GCA_964245465.1 uncultured Thermoanaerobaculia bacterium | reverse complement strand
CTATGGGGCCGGGGGGTGAGGGATCGTAACGGGAATGCGCGAAATCTGGGAGCCGTTATAGCTCTCGGACATGGATACTGGGAACCACCGGCCGCGCGTCTTCCTCCTCTCCCCTGCCAGCATCGACGGGGTGCGGGCGGCGCAGCTCACGTCGCCGCGCGCCCGATTCGAGGCTGCCCAGAATTACCGGAGCCCGGAGGGGGTGACGGTGGAGGAGGCGTTCACCTTCATGAGCTCGCTCTATTTCAGGGGCAAGATCACGTATGCCCACCACTTCGCGGCGCCGACTACGGAGCTGGCTCTGCGCACGGGGGATGACGGCATCCTGGTGATCGCCCCAGGGTTTGGGCTGGTGCCGCCGAGCTGGCGGATCACGAAGGAGCGCATGAAGAAGCTCCGCCAGACCCCGGTGGACCTCAAGTGTCCCGCCTACTGCGAGCCCCTGGAGGCTCACGCCGAGCAGCTCCGGGAGATCGCTCCCGGCTCGAACGTGGTGCTCCTGGGGAGTGTGGCGACGGGCAAGTACGTGGACGTGCTCCTGCCCGTCTTCGGCGACCGGCTCCTCTTCCCGCGCGAGTTCGCAGGTGCCGGCGACATGAAGCGCGGCGGCATGATGCTGCGGGCCGTGCGGGAGGGGCAGGAGCTGGACTACGTCACCCTGGATGCCCCGCGGCGCCGGGCAAAAGGGTAGGGGCGGCCCCACCACGTGGCCGCCCTGCTTTGGCCGGCCCCCCACCCAGGGCGGCCACGTGGGGCCGTCCCTACATTGAGTTGTTCAATGCTCCCGTCTTCAAAAACGCTTCCCAGGCCGCTTTCCAAGCCTTCCAGGCGTGTCCGCCTGGAACGGTGAAAACCCTTTCAGGGGGGAGCACCTTGCCCAGCAGGCCGTTCGCCCGGGCGAAGCCGTCGTTGCGGCCATAACCGAGGTAGATCGGGATCTTTCCCTGGACTCCGCCTTTCAGCCAGACCCACATCCGGCGCTGGAAATCATCCGGCGCCAGCGTCTCTGGTGGGCTCCAGCCAGAAAGCCCGCCGGCCGCAGCCACCTCGTCGATCACCTTCTCCTCGCCCAGGAAGGGAGCGAGCAGCAGGATGCCGTCCACGTCCTCCGGGTGCTGGGCCGTGTAGAGGAGCGATCCCGTCCCGCCCAGCGAGATGCCGGCGAGCCAGATCCGGTCGTAGCGCTTGCGGGCCGGGGCGATGACGTCCTCATGGAGCCGGTCCACGATGGTGCGGTTGTAGTAGTAGCCCAGATGGGCATCCGCGGCCACCATGTCGACCCGCGCTCCCGCCTGGGCGGCCAGCTCCGGGAAGTGGAAGCGGCCGAAGTCTTCGGGGCTGTCGCGCCGCCCCGGGAGGAGAACCACGAGCGTTCGCGGCTGGCCTGCCGCGGGGTTGCCCGGGTAGCTCACCGTCCGCAGAGGCACGGGCGTGGGCCGCAGGCGCGTGCAGCCAGTCGAGAGGAGCAGCAGCAGGAAAACCGTTCGGAATCGGATGTGGAATGGACCTTGCATTTTCATCCTGGCATTGGAAGAACAAAAGACAACAAACGTAGCAAGCCTATAACACCAAGGAGAACCGCCATGATTCGGATTTCAAAGAAGAGCGCGGCGCTGGTATTCAGCGCGGCCCTGCTGACGGTCTCGGCGACCGGCTGCCGCGTCCGGCAGACTCAGGAAGGTAAAGCTCCCGACGTGGACGTCCAAGTCAAGGGCGGACAGGTTCCCAAGTACGACGTCGACGCTCCGGAAGTGAACGTGAAGACGAAGGAAAAGGAAATCAACGTTCCGACCGACGTGGACGTGAAGACCGAGAAGCGCACCGTCAAGGTTCCGGAAGTGGAAGTGAAGCCTCCGCAGCGTTAAGGGTTTCATCAACGAAGCTCAAGAGGGGCGGGAGTGATCCCTGCCCCTTTTTGTTTCTTTTTGAATCGGCAACATCAACGCTGAAAACGTTCCAATCCAAAAACAACGACGGCGGCGCGGGCACGCCCCGCGCGGCCGTCGTCTGGGGGAGAAAGTTTTTGTTGAAGGTTTTCTCTACAGCCGGGCGTTACTTGCCGGCGTTGGCCTTGTCGACGATCTGGAACTGCTGCTGGTTGACCTTCTCGTCGCCAATCCAGACCTCGGCGCGATAATCGCCCTTCTGCCAGGACCCCGTGTCCATGGCCTCGAAGGTCAGGTACTGCTGGCCCTGGGTGACGGTCTTCGCGTCGTCCTTGATCTTGGTCTCGCCCGGGCCGTACCAGGCCAGCTTCACTTCGGAGTTGGCGGGAGCGTCACCGACCTTCATGGTGATGTAGACCGGGTCGCCAGGGGCGAAGTCGTCGCCCTGGTCCGCGGCCGCGATCATGCCGTCGGAGCCGACCTTGTGGCCGATGGTCACGTCGTCCACCATGGTCTGGGCTTCGACGGGGTTGAGATCATTGGGCTGGTTGACTCCAGCGACTTCCTGCTCGGTCGTCGCGGTTGCGGTGTCATCCGCGTCGTCCTTCTCGGCGTGGTCGCTCGTTCCCTTGCAGGCCACCGACAGGGGCAGCATCGTCGCAAACAGCAGTACCAGAAGCTTTGAAGCTTTCATCTTCGTTCTCCCTTTGAATAGCGCTTTGGAAGGGCCTCGACAGGCGCCCATTGGGCACAACTTATAGCAAGGGTCATACCAAGTCAGGGGCGGCGGGGCTCTGCAACATCCTCTCGGGACTCAACGTATAGACTGCGGAGTCTCTGTATCCGCTCCGATTCCCTAATTGAGGAGGTACTCGTGAAAGCAATGCTCTCCGGCTTGCGGACCGCCGCGGCTGTCGCCGTCCTGGGCCTTACCGCCCTGGCCGGCCCTGCCGCCGCCGTGAGCTCGCAGGACTACCATCCCTTCGCCGAGGTCGAGCGGCAGCTCCAGGCGTGGAGCAAGGAAAGCCAGCAGACAACGAAGCTGATCACCATCGGCAAGTCGGCCGGCGGCCGGCCGATCTACGTGGTGCGCGTCGCTGGCAGTGGAGGCGACGCCGATACCCGGACGGCCGTGTTCGTGGGGGCGAACCTCGCCGGTTTCCACAACGCCGGCACCGAGGCGGCCCTCGACCTCCTGCAGACGCTGGTGAAGGCCCCGGCCGGCAGCCCGGCGGCGAAGCTCCTGGCTTCGACCACCTTCTACGTGGCCCCGGCTCTCAACCCCGACGCTCACGACACGCTGTTCGGCACCCTCCGCTACCGCCGCGGGGGCAACGGCCAGAAGGTGGATCACGACGTGGACGGCCTGATTGGCGAGGACGGTCCGGACGACCTGAACGGCGATGGCGCCATCACCCGCATGCGGATCCCCGATCCGTCGGGCGGCTGGCTGCCGGACACGACCGATCCGCGGGTGCTCGTCAAGTCCGACGCCATGGAGCAGCGCCCCGGCGCGTTCCGCGTCGTCCTGGAGGGCAAGGACGACGACGGCGACGGCGAATACAACGAGGACGCCGCGGACGGCGTGTGGCCCGACAAGAACTTCCCCCACGCTTTCCCCTACTCCGTCGAGGGCGGCCCGTGGTCCAGCTACGCGCCCGAGACCAAGGCGCTCCTCGACTTCCTGCTCGACCGGCGCAACGTGGCCCTGGCCGTGGTCTACGGCCCGGCCAACAACCTGCTGGCGGCTCCCCAGAGTCTGGGCGGCGGCGGCGACCTCGGCACCCAGAAGTTCAAGGTCCCACCCCAGGCGGCGCAGGCCATGGGGTTCGATCCCAACCAGGAGTACACCATCGACGAGATCTGGGAGGTCGCCAAGGACTTTCCCTTCGTCAAGCAGAACGGCATCACCAAGGAGCAGCTCCAGCAGTTCCTGGGCGCCGGCGCGGCCACCAAGGTGGACCCGGACGATCAGGCCTACCTCGACAAGTTCGCCGAGAGCTACAAGGAGCGCCTGAAGAAGGCCGGCCTCTCGAACGACCGCCCCGGCGCCCAGTACGGCAAGGGCGGCTTCACGCCGTGGCTCTATTACCAGTACGGCGCCATGGTCCTGGAGCTCGACGTCTGGGGCGTGCCCAAAGCCGAGAAAAAGGCCGAGGGCAGTGCGGACGCCTTGACGCTCGACAAGGTGGCCGCCATGACCTCCGATGAGTTCCTGGCCCTGGGCGAGGAGAAGATCGACGCCTTCCTGAAGGAGAACAAGGTCCCGCCCCAGTTCAACGCCAAGATGGTGATGGGCTTCATGAAGGGCGGCCAGAGCGATCCCAAGGGGATGGTGGACCGCATCAAGCAGATGGGC
>CAXTNS010000622.1:0-4253 GCA_964245465.1 uncultured Thermoanaerobaculia bacterium | reverse complement strand
TCCATACCAGGAGAGGATAACAGAGGTTCCCGAATATCGGACTCACTACACTAGCAGATTAGAGAAGGCCCTTCGTCAAGCGATAGGCGTGTGAGCTGCTTGGCCCCTCCGCTACGCTCCGGACACCAACCTGGCATTTGCGTCTAGCGGAACGGCTAGCCATGGCGCGATGCCAGGAGTAGAATTGGAGCAGTCGCTACAGAGGGGAAGCTCCATACATATATCGCAACGTATCGGTAGTGCGGCCAACCCGGCCGATCGAGCGGACGGAAACCGCAAACAGCGCGGTTCCCGCACGCTCATCGGTATAGCGTCGGCGTCGGAGAGGCATCTGCCGATGGCGGAGGGCTGGGACAAGCAGAAGCGTAGGCCGCGCTTCCTGCGTGAAAGGTATAGGCGCGGTCTGCCGCCGAGCCAAGATCTGGGCGCTTGGGCTTCACCAAGCCATTGCGGGCTTGCATTGACCTCAAATTGAATCGAAAGGAGATTCCCAAACGGCGTCGAAAGCCCAGCCGATTTATCAGGAGTTGGTCGAGACCATGCGCAAGTCGCAATGCCCACCGAGTTGCTACCGGACCCTGAATTACTACCGGAAGACTTGCGGCCCGATCACCGCCTGCAAGCCTCAGAGAATGATTATCCAATCAGGCAGACCAATCCCATCACTGGCTATCTTACTTCGCTCTATCGACATGGTGCTTCAGCGGATTTCCTTGGATGGATCACGCTTGTTAACGGCAACCAAGCGGTCGGCTACATCTACATCCGCCGGCCTGTGAGTTCTCCGCACCTTGGGAGCGACCGTTACGTCGTCATGGACATCACTCCAGACCTCCTAGACTCACTACTGCGAATCCTGCAAAGCGGCGAGCCGCTTCAGATTAGCTTCTACCAAGGAGCGGCAAATGCGGATGCATCCGCATTTCTAGAGCACCGTCAGTGAAGGTCGCTTAAGCGTTCAGGCTCGGGTCAGTCGGCGTCTGGTAGTTCTAAGGGAACGCCGAACTCGGCTGCTCCAGCGGACCAGAAAGCTTCGCTTCCTGGCCGCTGAGCAGCAATCCCGTTCGACGCTGGCCTCGGGGGACTTCCTCGTGGTGTGGTCCGGCGCGGACGCCGAAGGCGGCGGACCCTGGATTCGTTGGGCCATCTTCGACCGTTTCGGCGTTCCGCTGAAGCCCGAGCAGATCGCGGTCCACTGCAAGCCCGCCGCGGGCGACTTCCCGCAGGCAACGTCTCTCGGAGAGGGCGGCTTCGCCATCGCCTGGGAGATTTCCGGCGGAGGGATCTATGTTCTGCGGTTCGACGCCCTCGGTCCCCTGAGCGATGCGGTACTCGGCGGTAAGGACGAGATCACAGTTCTCGAAGCCCTCGAGGACGGCGGCGACGCACCGGTAGTAAGCTACAAGCTCTATGGCTCAGAAGGCAGCATCGTAGGGGGAATAGATTCCATCAAAGTGATCCCTCAGAGGTCGTCCTGTTGGTAGGTTCTGGTAAGGTGTGGCATATGAACAGGTTCGTAAAAGGAACTCTCCTCCTCACGGTGGCCGGCCTCCTCGTTCCCGACGGGGCGTATCCGCAAAGCCCGGCCGGCCCGTGGAGGTGGAGGACCCATTGCAGGCAACGAGGCCGGCCATTTGGTGGTGGCGTTCAGCGATTTGCGCGTCAATGTTCGCCGTTACGGCTTTGCCGAAGGGCCACAAGCCTTGACGCTGGATACTTCGGAGGGTTTTCATTCCGAGACTCCGACGGGTATCGCCCTCGACGCGCGCGGTAATTTCGTGGTGGTTTGGGATAGCCAGAGCCAGGAGGCCCCTGATATAGAGGATTCCAGAGGGGGAGTCTTTGGACGCCTCGTCGATTTTCGGGGAAATCCCGTCGGCCCGGAATTCCACGTGAATACGATACGGCGACGGAATCAGGACTTCCCGAGAGTCTCCATGTCCGCTCGGACAGGAGCTTTCGTCGTCGTCTGGAACACCGATCCCACCGGTGAGGACGCGCAGGTGGCGGGTCAGCTCTTCGCTCCCGGCGGCGCCCGGGTGGGTGGAGAGTTTCGTGTCGGTTCCGTCGTCTCGAAGGCTGGTATGCGCACCCAGGAGTGGCCATGGCTCCGGACGGCACTTTCCAATCGTCCCTGAAGGCGCTGCCGTCACCTTCGGCTGGAACGGCACCTTTGCGGCTGCGTGGACGGAGCAGGTCCCCTTCGGTGAAGGTGAAAGGTCCTTCGCCAGGCGCTTTTCGGCCTCCTCGGGAGATGAGCTCTGCATGTTTCGCGAAGGGGGGCTGGCCTGCGACACGGGACGCACGGGAGGCGTGGCCGAGGTGCGGCATCCCTTCGGTATGGACGGGGACGCCGGGCTGCTGGGCGATATCGACGATGACGGCCGGGCGGATCCCTGCGTCTTCCGCGAGGGCCGCTTCCTGTGCGACACCGGCCGTGACTACGGGCCGGCAGAGACCAGGGTGCGATTCGGCCAAGCCGGGGATACACCCCTGCTCGGTGACGTCAGCGGGGATGGCCGCGCGGATCCGTGCGTGTACCGGGCCGGCGAGCTGCTGTGCGACACGGCGCATGACGGCGGTGCCGCGGAGATCGAGGTGACGGCGGGACAGGCCGGTGACCTGCCGCTGCTTGGCGATGTCGATCACAACGGCCGAGCCGATCTCTGCCTCTTCCGCGCCGGGCGGTTTCTCTGCGATACGAACCTCGACGGCACGCTCGAAATCGACATTTCCTTTGGCCGGCCGGGCGACGTGCCGCTGCTGATGGACTACGACGCCGACGGCCGCGTCGAGCCCTGCGTGTACCGCGGCCGCGAGTTGCTCTGCGATACGGGACACGACGGCGGCGCAGCGGAGGCCGTCCTCGTCTTCGGTGAAGGGAAGGGCACGCCGCTCGCGGGGAATCTGGACGGCCTTTGAGCGGAGCACAGAGGGGGCCGGAATCTCGGGCCGGTCGTGACGAACCCACCGATTCTCTCGTAAGATAGAGGAACTTCCCCGGAAACGGGCACAAAGGAGAGAGACATGCCGAAGGTGTCGCTTGCCGACACGCATGAGGAGTGGGATTCGCTGTACAGCGCCCTGGGCGAGAACGAGGCGCTCGACGATCCGTACGTGCGGAACCTGCGGGATCAGCTCGGGGCCGTGATCCTGGCTTTGAGGATCCTGGCCGCCGACCAACGGGAGCTCAAGTCCCGCGGGCAGGCCGTGACGCAGCAGATGAGGATCACCCGCAAGACGGGAGCGGACCTCGTCGTCCAGATCCGCAGCGCGATCCGCGGCCGGATCGGCCATCGCAGCGAAATGCTGTCCCGCTACCGCATCCGGCCGACCCGCCGCCGCACCCGCAAGGTGCAAGAAGAGGTCGGCATCAGCGTCTACCCCCGTCCGGACCTGCTCGCCGCCATCGGCCTTGCTCCCACTCCGTCGTCCGCCACGCTGGACCCGGAGCCGGATACTCCCGAGCCCGGCGGCGCTGTCCCCACCGGCAATCCCCCTTCTTCCGAAGAGAGCTGACCTCCGCGCAACCCGGGGCGGCTGTCCCGCGAACCAAGGGCAGCGATTGCCCCCATGGGGGCAATCGTTGCCCTCGTAGGGGCAACGGTTGCCCTCGCGAGGGACTATGCTGCCCCCATTGGGGCAGTGGTTGCCCCAATGAAGGCAATGATTGCCCTTATGAGGTACTGTACTGCCCTTATAGAGGCAATGATTACCCTCGCTGGGGATAGTGCTGCCCCAATGGGGGCAACGGTTGCCCTCATGAGGGCAACGGTTGCCCCCACGAGGGCAAACGCTGCCCAGGTATCCTGGATGGCAGCCATGGGACTGAAGGTGAATGGATGACGACTTTCGAGGTGAAGGCCATCGGCAGGGTCGAGTCGCCCCTGACCGAGCTTGAATCGGCCCCTCGGCAGGCCGACGAAGGAACGCCCGAGGCCTGGCTGATCTTCGAGCCGGAGGTGCTCGAGGGTCTCCGGAGCCTCCGGCCCGGCGACGAGGTCCTCCTGATCACCTGGCTCGATCGTGCTCGCCGCGACGTTTTGAGCGTGCACCCGCGGGGAGATACCTCAAGAACGCCGGCGGGCGTCTTCAGCACGCGCTCGCCTCACCGGCCGATCCCATCGGCCTGCACCGGGTGGAGATCACGGTTATCGACGGCCGGCGGCTGCGGGTGCGCAATCTCGAAGCGCTGGATGGGACGCCCCATCCTCGACGTCAAGCCGGTCCTCAGCGAAGACGTCAGCCTGCGC
>CAXTNS010000621.1:0-4253 GCA_964245465.1 uncultured Thermoanaerobaculia bacterium | reverse complement strand
GCATGAGAAAGAGGGTTGGATGGGGGAGGGCGGGGCGGTGGCGTGACATCTCGCGGGGCCATATTTTGACCCACCCGCGCAATTCCTGCAACCCTGTGACCGCCGGGACCTCCCTTTCACTGCCAGGACGAAGGGGGCCAGGAACCGATTTCCACCCCGGCACTGGCCGCGAGGAGCCCGAAGGCGCGGACCATGCGGCGGAAGGACCGGCAATTGCGGTGGGCGGCGGCGAGGTCGAAGAGGACGGTGAGAGCGGGCTGGTCCTGGGTCTCAGTATAGGTTCTCCCCGGCTCCATGCTTCCGGAAAGTTTCTCTTTTGCTCCCCGAACCGCCTCCGGTTCCAGGAGGGACGCGGCATCTTCCCGGATACCTCGATGGCCGCGCAGGGACTCCAGAGCTCCCAAGAACCAAGCTTCGAACTCACAGTGGGCAATGACCACCTCGGAGGGAAAGCCGCACGCTGCGGCCCTTGCCCAGCCTTGCACTCTCGGGGCCAGAGTCTTAGGACATGCTTTGTCGCTGTCAAAAATGATAAGGATGCCGTCGCAACCTTGTTCCTGGCGAAGAGCAAGCTGCACTGCGCTACGTAATGACGCTTCCTCGACGAGTTCCGAGCTATGCTTCCTGATAGGACGACCAAAATCAAGAGTAAAGGCACCTGCCTCTGATCGCAGACGGCGGAGCAGCGCCGGCAAGGCCTTCACGTCACCTTGACCTTCGACAAGAATCTGGATGATCAAACCTGGGTCTCAAAGAGGCTATAGTCAAGATCCTGCCGGTTCACAGGAGGTGCATCGAGCACGTTGGATCGAAGAAGCTCTCCAGCCCCCATGAGGTGCTCCTGGAGGGTTTCGCGGGACGCTTTTCCTATAGGAGAAACGTGCGTAGATCCGTCTGCCCAATAAACCACTCGAAGGTTGTGGTCTTCAATCCAACGCGTTGCGTCGAGCAATTCCGGGCTATGTGTGGTGACCAAGACTTGCGATCGATGTGCCGCAATTCTTATCAAGTCGAGAACCGCTCCGAGAGCGCCAGGATGAATCGTGGATTCAGGTTCTTCAAGCACCAGGAGAGTAGGCGCAGGCCTTTGAAAGACTGCCAGTAGAAGCCCCAGGACACGCAGGGTGCCGTCGGACATACTGTTTGCACCGAGGGTGATGCTGTGCTTCCCGCCCCAACTCCCCAGGAATTCCATGGAAATCTTGGTCCCGAGTGTTACTGGGTGCACCTCGGTCTTGTAGGGTAGGATGCTAGTCAGGAACTCGTTGATTTGCTCAGCATCTTCAGGGGAGTCTCTAATGATGGACTGGAGCATGCTAGCTGCATTGCTGCCATCGGATTTCAGGGCCGTGTGGCCATTGGGATCCTGCAGGTCGCGAAGCTTGGCCGGCTCGATCGAATAGGTTCGGATGGAAGCAAGTGCGCGCACCACAGGGGCAAAAGCCTTGTGCCCCCCCACCAGGGAGAGGGCCAAGGCGTCGGGATAGGTCGAGGGTAACAGGTTTGCAAAGCTGGAAACAGACGGAGGGCTGTATTCTTCGTCCTCACTCCGAATGAAGTAGGATTTCTTCCCGTCAGGGGCTACAAGAAAGCACTGCTCTTGCTTGACTTGAAAACCTTGCTGTGGCTTACTATATAGCTCAAAAGCATATTGCGCGGTAGAGATGTCTGGGCTTATATCCGCAAGCTCTATAGCAAGTCCAAGGGATGGTATTTGGTCAGGGGAATAGAGCCGGTAAGAGAGAGCCCCTAATCCACCTCGCCGAGTGATAACTGTATGAAGAGGCTCGGCCATAGCTTCTGAGAGAAACGCCAAAGCATCGACCAGATTGCTTTTCCCAGCCCCGTTTTGTCCCACCAGGAAAGTGGGGTTGTCGAAGAAGACCCGCTCAGAGGCGAAGCTACGGAAGCTCTTGAGCGTCACACTCCTGACGACTGGTTTCACCGGTACCTCCCCTCGGCTGCTAGTATAGCGTCTAGCTTCCGCCTTCGTCTCCCCGCCTGCTAGACTCCTCCTGCTGACCCGGCGACAGGTCGGTCTTGGGAGCCAAGAATGAAGCATTTCGACGTGGTCATCCTCGGCGGCGCCTTCAGCGGCGCCTCGGCGGCGGTCCTGCTCAAGCGGGACCGGCCGGACCTCTCGGTCCTGGTGATCGAGCGGTCCGAGGCGTTCGACGCCAAGGTGGGGGAGGCGACGACGGAGATGTCGGGGATGTTCCTCACCCGGCGCCTGGCCCTGTGGCAGCACCTGGAGAACGAGCACCTGCCCAAGGAAGGGTTGCGCTACTGGTTCCACAACGACAAGGTGCGGTGCCACGCCGAGGCCAGCGAGGCCGGAGCCTTCCAGCGCAGCACCGTCCCCTCGTTCCAACTCCGGCGCGACGTGCTTGACGAGCACATCCTCGCGGCCGCCGTGGCTGAGGGGGCCGAGCTGGTTCGTCCCGCCCGGGTTCGGGACGTCGAATTGGGGACGTTCGACCATCGCGTCACCTTCGAGAGGGATGGTGAGGCGGAGACGGTCGCCTGCCGCTGGGTGCTGGACGCCACGGGCCGTGCCACCTTCCTGGGCAAGCGCCTGGGCCTGATCGAGCGCAACCGTGAGCATCCCACGGCGGCGGTCTGGTGCCGGTGGGAAGGCGTGCGCCATCTGGACGACGTGGCCGCCCGCGGACCGCTCTCCTTCTCCCGTGGCAACGTGGGGTCCCGCCGTCTCGCCACCAACCACTACCTGGGCTTCGGCTACTGGGTGTGGTTCATCCCCCTGGGCAATGGGGAGACCAGCATCGGGGTCGTCTTCGACACCCGGCTCGTCCATCTGGACCGGGGGAAGGACCTGGCGAGCGACTACCAGGCGTTCCTCCAGGCGATTCCCATGGCCGCCGAGCTGCTCCAGGGCGCCCGCATGAAGGCTGACGATCTGCGGACCTTCTCGAACCTCGCCTACGTCACGCGCCAGTACATGGGCGAGGGCTGGGCGCTCCTGGGAGACGCGGCCGCCTTCCTCGATCCGTATTACTCGCCGGGGCTGGACCATGCCTCGTTCACGGCCGAGGCGACGGTCGAGATCGTCAAGGCGCAGACGGCGGGGGGGGACGTCTCCGCCAGGATCGCCGAGCACAACGAGATCTTCCTGCGCTCGTACCACCGGTTTTTCCAGTCGATCTACAAGGACAAGTACTTCTACATGGGGGAGCACGACCTGCTCTCCGCCTCGTTCCTGATCGAGACGGCGCAGTACTACATCTTCGTGGTCATCCCCGCGTACCGCGTGTTCGGGAAGTTCCACTGGATGCCGGTGCTGGGGCCGAAGCCGGCCTTCATCAGCTATCACCTGATGAGGGTCTACAACCGCCGCTTCAAGAAGATCGCCCTGGCCCGCCGCGTCGCCGGGGAGGCGGGCCGGCGCAACGACGGCCGCCGGGTGAAGGCCCTGTTCGACCTTCAGACCGCTCCCATCCGGATGGCCGCCCGGGGTCTGAAGATCTGGATGCTGGCGGAGCTGGACTACGCAAGGCTGGCCCTGAAGCGCTTGTTCGGGGGGAAATTCGCGGGGAAGGGAACGGCTGAGGCCGTTCCGCAGCAGGCTGCCGCCGAAGACTAGACCGTTTTCAGAACAGCCCCAGCTCCAGCCGCGCCGCTTCGCTCATCATGTTCTGATTCCACTGAGGATCGAAGACGATCTCGACGTCCGCTTCCTGAACGCCGGGGAGGGCCTGGACCTTGTCCTTGACGTCCTGGGCCAGGACGGGACCCATGCCGCAGCCGGGGGCGGTCAGGGTCATCTTGATGTCCACGCGGCTGCCGCCCTCGGGTAGGTCGATCACCTGGCAGTTGTAGACCAGGCCCAGATCCACGATGTTGACGGGGATCTCCGGATCGTAGCAGGTCCGCAGGCGCGCCCAGACTTGGTCTTCCAGGGACGCCTCTTCGAGGCCGTCGAGGCCCTCGGTGGGCGTCTTGCCGATGGCGTCCGCGTCACGGGCCTCGATGCGGAGCATGTGTCCCCGCTCGGTGACGACGGTATACGAGCCTCCGAGCGCCTGGGTGATGCGCACCCGGGTGCCGGGGGAGAGCAGAGACGGGGTGCCTTCCGGGATCTGGACGGCCCGGCACTCCCGGCTGACAACGGCGTATTCGGGAACGTGCATGGAAGTTTTACCTCAAGACGTCAGAAGGGGACACCGGACGTGTCCCTCCCACTAGTGTAGTGCGTCAAACAGACCGACCCTTATGGTCCACGGGTGAAGGTCTGC
>CAXTNS010000620.1:0-4255 GCA_964245465.1 uncultured Thermoanaerobaculia bacterium | reverse complement strand
GCCTATACGTACGCCCTGCGCAGCGGCACCTGCTATCTCAAGGACCGGATCGGCCGGCGCGAGTCCGACCCGGACAAGGTGTCGGGGGAAAAGGACCGCCATTAACGGAGATATTGACGGAAGAGGGCTGGTAGAATCACGGCAAGGAGCTTTGAGATGTCCACACCTTGCCGTGCCCGCTGCCTCCCGGCCGTCTTCGTCCTCTGTCTCGTCCTGTTCGCCTCCCCATCCGTCCACGCGGGCTTGAACGTCTGGACCCCGATCGGCCCCTCGGCCGCCCATGGGATCACACGGCTCACCGCCGATCCGCACGATTCCGCGATCCTGTACGCGCAGACCCTGGACTTCCGCTTGTGGCGGAGCCGGGACGGCGGCGCGACCTGGGCGCCCATCGACGCCGGCCTGCCCGGTTTCGTGCGCGCCTTCGCGGCGGACGGCGTGGCGTCCGGGGTCCTCTATGCCGTGGTGGGATCGGCCGCCAACGGTGAGCTCTCGGTCTGGACAAGCACGAACCGCGGCGGGACCTGGAGACGGGTCTACCAGGGATCGGGCGGCGCGGCGCGGATCGAGCTGACCGCCGATCCCCGCACCCGGGGGACCCTGTACCAGCTCGCCGACGGGAGGCTCTCGAAGAGCACGGACGGCGGCCGCACCTGGAGCTGCGTGCCGGTCCTCTTCGCATGCTCGTCGGGACCGACGCTGATCCTCACGGGCTTCACGGTCGATCCAGCAAGCTCGGAGAGGCTCTACGCCATCAACAACGTGGGGCTCGTCTACCGGTCGACCGACGGGGGAGCGACCTGGTCGGACGGCGCCGTGCTGCAACCCCTGTTCGGCCTCGGGGTCAACCGGATCGCCGTCTCCCCCTCGGACCCGGAGATCGTCTACGCCTGGGTCAGCGGCGGGGGAGTGACCGGCCGTCCCTGCTTCGCCCGCAGTGACGATCGGGGGGAGAGCTGGACGGGCGTGCTCACCGGCGTCCGCTGCGGCGAGCTCTCCGTGGACCCGGAGGACGGCCAGACCCTGCGCATCCTGGTGGGACCGGAGCGCCGGCTGTGGACCTCCCGGAACGGCGGCGCGACCTGGACTCAGGGCCCGCCGGCGCCCGCGAGCGGCCAGATCCTTCCCGATTCCTCTGACCCGGGAACGCTCCTCCTGGGAGGGACCGAAGGGCTGTTCCGCAGCGAGGACGAGGGCGCGCACTGGTCGCGTTGGGCCCTGCGAGGCTTCAACAACACGGGTCTCCGGGTTCTCCTGGGGAGCGCCGAGGCGCCTGGGGTGCTCTACGCGAGCCTCGCCTCGTCTCCTTCGTCGGCCCTGCCGCGGCCCCTCCTGAAGTCCACGGACGCGGGCCGGACCTGGACGGAGCTGCCGGTCCGGGGCGTCGGGGCTCTGGCGATCGATCCCCGCGACCCCCGGCATCTGTATGCGGTCAATGAGCTGGAGGAGAGCCGTGTCCGGGTGAACCGCGTCTACGAGAGCACGAACGGCGGGCTTTCCTGGCAGCTCGCGGCCGAGCGGCCGTTCCCCGTCCTCACCTCGTTCGGTACGGCGCGCGTCACCAGCCTCCGGGTCCATTCCGTGGACGGCCGGATCGTCTACGCCACGACCGAGGGGGGTGGTGTGTTCCGGAGCACGGATCGCGGACGCACCTGGCGCTCCTTCAACCAGGGGCTGCCCGTCCAGACCCAGTGCAGCGCCTCCGCCTGCCCCGCGAACGCGGCTCGCGAGATCGCGCAGGACCGCAATCCCAGGATCTTCTACGTGGTCTTCGACGGGAAGGTATACCGGAGCACCAATCAGGGGGCGACCTGGACGCTGGCCGGCGAAGGCTTGGAGCAGGCCGGCATCGTGGCCCTTGCCGCCGATCCGGACCGCTCCGGCTTCCTCTTCGCCGCCGGAACCGTTCCCGAGACCTCCGCAGGCTTCATCAGCGCCATCTTCGTGAGCACGGACGGAGGCCGCCATTGGACCCGCGTCTCGGCCTTTTCCTCAGATGTCCTGGACCTGGTCTTCAGCGGCTCCCGCGTCTACGCCTCCCGGGCTGATGGCAAGGTCTACCGCACCTCGGAAGGCGGGAGCGTCGAGGTGTCTCAGGGGCTGCCGGATATCGCGGCTATCGCGATCCCGCTGCTGGCCTCGGACCCGCTGACGCCCGGCAGGGTCTACGCGGGGACGGCGTCGGAGGGGGCGTACGAGGTGCGGTTCACGGCGTCTCCTTGACGCGACGCTCCGGCGGCCGGAAACGTAAAAGCCCTTCGTAGTCTTCCTGCAAAGGAGCGCGCGATGCCGTACGTCCGCCGGGCCTCTGTCCTCCTCGCCTTCCTGGTGTTCCTGCCCGCCGCCCACGCGGGCCTGAACCGCTGGACGCCTATCGGCCCTTCGGCGGCCGTCGGGATCACGCGCATCACGGCCGATCCCCACAATCCCGCGATCCTCTACGCCGAGGTCCTGAACGACGGCGTGTGGAGGAGCGGCGACGGCGGCGCCACCTGGGTCTCCGCCAGCGACGGTCTCCCGGAGCCGGTCCGGGTCTTCGCCGTGGACGCCGTGGCGCCGGGCGTCCTCTACGCCGCGGTCAGCCAGTACTCGTTCACAGAGCTCTCGGTCTGGACGAGCTCCGACCGCGGGGAGACCTGGAGCAAGGTGCACGACGGAGCGCCGAACGGCGGATCGTCGGTGAATCTGCTGATCGCTGATCCCAACGTAGCCGGAACCCTGTATTGGGTGAGCAACGGGCGGGTCTCGAAGAGCGCGGACGGTGGCCGGACGTGGGCGTGCTTTCCAGTCTTTTCCGGATGCACGGGGGTGCTCATCACGGGCTTCGCCATCGATCCGCGGAGCTCGGAGCGGATCTACGCCATCGATTCCCTCGAGCGGGTCTACCGGTCGGCCGACGGCGGGGCGACCTGGTCGGAAGGCGCCGTGATCCGGCCTCCGTTCGGCGTGGGCGCGGACCGGATCGCCGTCTCCCCGTCGGACCCGGAGGTCCTCTACGCCTGGCTCTCTGATCTCGGGGGATTGGCCGGCCGCCCCTGCTTCGCCCGCAGCGACGACCGCGGGGAGAGCTGGACGGGCGTGCTCCCCGGCGTCCAGTGCGGCGAGCTTTCCGTGGACCCGGAGGACGGCCGGACTCTGCGCGTCCTGGTGGGCCCGGAGCGCCGGCTGCTCTGGATCTCTCACGATGGCGGCGAGACCTGGATACAGGGGGAGCCCGCTCCCACCTTCGGCCAGATTCTTCCCGATCCAGCCGATCCAGGGACTCTCCTCCTGGCGGGGACTGCGGGCCTGTTCCGCAGCGAGGACGATAGCGCCCACTGGTCGCGCTGGGGCCGGTTGGGTTTCAACGACACGGGCCTCCGCGTCCTCCTCGGCAGCTCGGAGGCGCCCGGGGTCCTTTACGCCAGCCTCGGCTCGCCGGCCCTGGCGCCCCCGCCTCCGGACGCCCTGCCGAGGCTCCTCCAGAAGTCTACGGACGCGGGCCGAACCTGGACGGAGCTGCCCGTCTCCGGTGTCGGAGCGCTGGCGATCGATCCCGGAAACGCCCGGCACCTCTACGCGGTCAGCGAGCTGTCCGAGGACCATGGCCGGGTGAACCGCGTCTACGAGAGCGCCGACGGCGGGCTCACCTGGCAACTCGCGGCCACGCAGCCCTTCGTCGCCTATACCCGGTTCGGCACGCCGCGTGTCCTCGGGCTACGGGTCCACCCCTCGGACGGCCGGATCCTCTACGCGGCCACCGAGGGGGGCGGGGTGTACCTGAGCACGGACAGCGGGCGCACCTGGCGCTACTCCAACCAGGGCCTGCCCATCCGCGTCCGGTGCGGCACCTCGAGCTGCCCCTCGAACGCGGCCACCGAGATCGTGCAGGACCCGGCTCCCAGGACCCTCTACGTGGTCTTCGACGCCAACGTGTACCGGAGCACCAACCAGGGAGCGGCCTGGACGCCGGCCGGCACCGGCCTGCCGAAGTCCAGGGTCCGGGCCCTGGCCGTGGACCCGGCACAATCGGGCGTCCTCTACGCCGCGGTGGACATCGCCGCCCCCTCGGGCGGAGTCGCTGGCGCCGTGTTCAAGAGCTCGAACGGCGGCAAGAGCTGGAAGCGCGCCGTGGCCTCTCCTTCGACAGTCTTCGATCTGGCCGTCACCGGCTCGGGCGTCTACGCGTCCACGTTTGCCGACGGCGTCTTCCGCAGCACGGACGGCGGTCGCTCCTGGACCGGGGTCTCCGAGGGGTTGCCGCGCGTGTCGGTCC
>CAXTNS010000619.1:0-4256 GCA_964245465.1 uncultured Thermoanaerobaculia bacterium | reverse complement strand
TTCCATAGGAGAGTGCGAGATGCGTTGGACACCGCGTGGCCGTAGTGCCAATCTCGACGATCTGCGGGGCCAGGGGAGAGGGATGGGGGGAGCCTTGCCCAAGATGGGGATCGGCGGTTTCATCGTTTTGCTTCTGTTGAGCTTCATCTTCAAGCGGGACTTCTTCGCCCTGATGGGCGGCGGCCAACCCACGGCCGGCCCGGCGACCCAGCAGGGACCCGTCTCGACCACACCCGAGGAAGAGAAGCAGATCGAGTTCGTCTCCTTCGTGCTCGACGACACCCAGGAGAACTGGGCGAAGATTTTCCAGAGCTCAGGCCAGAGCTATGAGCCGGCCCGGCTCGGCATCTTCACCGACGCTGTGTCAACCGGCTGCGGAACCGGCCAGAGCGGCATGGGGCCGTTCTACTGCCCGGCCGACCAGAAGGTCTACATCGACCTCAGCTTCTACAACGAGCTCAGCAAGCGCTTCGGCGCTCCCGGCGACTTCGCCCAGGCCTACGTGATCGCTCACGAGATCGGCCATCACGTCCAGAACCTGCTCGGCATCAGCAACCAGGTCCGGCAGGCCCAGGAGCGCGATCCCGACCGCGCCAACGAGCTCTCCGTGCGGCTGGAACTCCAGGCCGACTGCCTGGCCGGCGTGTGGGCCCATTCCACCTCCCAGAAGAACCTCCTCCAGGAAGGTGACGTCGAAGAGGCCTTGGGAGCCGCTGCCGCCGTGGGCGACGACCGCATCCAGAGCCAGTCCATGGGCGGAGTCAACCCCGAGACCTGGACCCACGGTTCCTCCAAGCAGCGCATGCACTGGTTCCAGAGCGGCTTCCAGTCGGGTGACATCGAACACTGCGACACCTTCGAGGCCCGGTAGAAACGTTTCCGTAGGGGCGGCCCCATGGAGCCGCCCCTACGGTCCGATGAGATCAGGGAGCTGAACCGAAAGGCTTGCCGGAGGTACACACCCAAGGAGATCTGCCATGAGAAAGCTGCTTCCTCTTGCTTCATCCGTCGTCCTGACCGTCCTCGCCTTTGCGGCTCTCGCCACCGCCGCCACGAAGACCGTCACCGTGACGTATACGCCACGGCCGGGCGCGGCCGGTCCGGTATTCGTCGTGGTCGACTTCCCGAGAGACCGGGGCCTCGCTCAGCCCGCCCCGGTCAAAATCGACTGGGGGAGGATCCAGCGCAGCTTCATCGCCGTCCCCTATGGAAAGTGCGATGAGATCTCTCCCTCCGGTTTCGTCATCAAGCTCAAGCAGTTGGGGGATGGACCTCTGAAGCTCACCACCGCGGGCACGATCCTCCGTGGTCCCTACCAGGGGGATCCCCCGCTCGAGCTGCTGCACGTCTGCTACCGCGTGCAGAAGTAAACCTGCCAGTTGCATAAGGAAAATCGCTTGAACCGTATCAAAGCTTTGCTGAGCAAGCGTTTGGAGCTTTCCAAGTCTCTGCTTCTGGATTCCACCGTGGGTGAACTCCTCCGGCCGCAGGGAAGACCTGCAATGAAGGGCGTGTTGCAAAGCGCTTTCGGTGGAGGCAACCCCGGAGTTTTGCAACAACCGGGTAAAGGGAGGGGGGCCACCATCTCCCCTGATCCGCAGTTTTCAGGGATAATTGCGGACCGTGGACCGCAATCTTCAGACCCTTCTGCTGAGAGACAATCCATGGCTCCTGGAGCCAGAGACCCTGGCCGGCTGGCTGCGGCGGCGCCTTCCCACCCCCTACGTTCCACGTAGCAGAGAGGGAGAACCTCTGTGAATCCATGGCTTGAAGCTGCTCGACATTATTCGTCTCTGGACGAGGCAGGCCGGCAGCAGTACTGGAGCAGCCTGACCACCGAGCAGCAGGCCGCGCTGAGCGCAGTTCTGAGCACCCCGAAGGGGCAGACCGCGGCGGAACCTACCATTGCACGCGCGGACCAACAGGTCGCGCGGCCGAGTGTCCTGGCGACCCTATCCATCGGGTGCGCAGGATTCATCCTCGGGATCGTCCTGACGATCGCCCTTGAAGTCCTGGCCGTTGCCGCAGGCATGCAGGGCGCCAAGAGTCTTATCAGCTCTGCGACCGGTAGCAGCGGCAGCACTGGATCTCCCTCCACCCCTGTCATAGCCTGCGACCAGTACCCCGAAGATTCCTACGAAAAGCGGACCTGCCTCGATGCCTACAACAGGATGGTCGAGCAGAACACGCATCCGGCGGAAGAGCCGTAATGACCAAGGTGAGGCGAAGGTGGGGATGCGCCCAGCTCCTCGCGGGCTGTAGCGGGATGCTGCTGGGCATCGTGGTGACCATCGGCGGAGAGATCTATCTCGGAGCCTTGGCCGCTAAGAAGGTCTCGGCAGCGATCAGAGAGCAAGAGGAGAAGGGCACGGACCCTGTTACCTACCAGATGATGTGCGGCAATCCGGCCGCCCTCGAGCACAGCACGTCGTTGAGGCTCTCCTGCGAACGGCAGTTCAGGGAGATGAAGCCTGCCGCAAGGCGGCGCCTTGCAGAGATCCAGGCTGCCGCGAAGGGACATCCAAACCGATGAAGCCTGCAGGAACCTGGGATATAGAGCCCTTTTGAGGCGGAACAGGATCTTATGCAAACCCGAGCAGCGAGGTCGACCTCTGCTCGTGTAAATGGAGGAACGGCCAACCCGGTGCTTGCAGCGAACAGTCGGCTGCGCCGTCTGTCGCTGAAGCACAATCACGCTAGAGCGCTCCGCAAATCGAGGAAGCTATGGCGCCCAAAGTTCTCCTTGTCGATCTAGACGGCGTAATACGGCATTGGCGGCAACCGGATTCTCAAATCGAGGTCGAACACGGCCTGCCCATTGGGGCTATCAGGAAGGCCGCGTTCGCATCCAATCACCTGGCCCCTGCCATTACCGGCCGAATCTCAGATGAAGAATGGCGTAGCCATATTGCTCAATACCTTGGGTCAACCTATGGTGTTCTTACAACCGCTCAAGCCATAGAACAGTGGTCGGCTCAGCCTGTTGAAGTCGATCAGAGAGTTCTATCACTTCTACGCACCTGTGAGTCAGTGGCGAAAATCGTTCTAGTCACAAATGCAACGTCACGCTTGGCAAGCGATCTCCAGGCCATGGGCATCGCCAACCACTTCTCTGCAGTCATCAATTCCAGTGAAGTCGGTGTTGCAAAGCCCGATGCAGCTTTCTTTCAAGCCGCCCTTCAGCGAGCTCAAGCCACCCCACGGCAAGCTCTCTTCATCGATGACACGCTTGCAAACGTTGAAGCAGCACAGAATCTGGGCATCAGAGCTCACAGATTCATCGGGTACACCGAGCTTTCTTCTTTCTTGCAGGAGGCAGGTGTGTTCCATGAAACAGCGCTCTAACCCTCAATCGAGAGGACGTGCCCCGGCAAGCCGGGTCACGCCTCTCATCTCAAACGTTAGATGAGGAGGCCAAGCGCATGACCCATTCACCGCAAACCGAAACGGATCCTCCCGCCTTCGCAGTAATCACGCGTGCCGTGCTGATCGGGATGCTGGTGATGTTCGTCGGGACGATTCCACGCAATCTTATCTTTGCGGCGAACCTGCGGCTCTTTCCGGGTCTGCCGTGGGCCGTGCCGCCGACTGCGGTGTATCTGTGGCTCTTCTGGCGGTACCTGCAAGGCGCAGGGCCTCCTGAATCGACGGCGCAGGTGCGGCGGGCCGGTCTTCGTGCAAACCGAGTACCGGGCGTTGTGTGGACTTGGGCGCTTCTCGCGGGCGGGCTTGGTGTCGTCGCTCTCGTTCTCGCGCTCCGGGTGGTGAATCGTTTGGTGGTACTACCTGCGCAGAATCTTCCGAACCTGACGCATGTGCCGAGACTCACGGTGCTGTCGTTACTTCTCATGGCCGCGCCCGTGGCTGGGATCATCGAAGAAGCCGCTTTTCGCGGCTATATGCAGGGGCCAATCGAGCGGCGCAGTGGATTGACCATCGCGATTCTGGTCACGGGCACGATGTTTGCCGTGGCTCATCTGGATTTTACTTTGATCCTTTGGCCCTACTACGTGGCGGTAGCGGCGATCTACGGCACGGTGACTTATCTGACTGAGTCGATTCTGCCTGCGGTAGTGCTACACACAGGCGGGAATTTATATTCAAACATCGATCTCTGGCTACACGGTAAGGCGGAATGGCAGGCCACGTCGGGTTCGGCGGCGCTGATCTGGAAAACGGGCGCCGATGCGTCGTTCTGGACCGCGAGTGTTGCGCTTCTCATCGTTATGGCGGCGACGGTGTGGGCTTACGTTCGG
>CAXTNS010000618.1:2066-4257 GCA_964245465.1 uncultured Thermoanaerobaculia bacterium | reverse complement strand
GATTCGAGGGCGGGCGGTGGTGGGGTCGTTGTTCGGACCCCCACCTTCTGTGGCAATCAAGGACACCAAGGACGGGCAACGCGCACGTCCTCATACATCCTTGTTGTCCTTGCCGTCCTTGGTGTCCTCGGTTTTACCGCCGCTCGCCGCAACGGCCAGCCTCCTCGACCCCGACCAGCAAGCCGCCGTTGAAACCGTCGACGGCCCTCTCCTCATCGTCGCCGGACCCGGCACGGGCAAGACCCGCACGCTGACCCACCGGCTGGCTCACCTGATCGCCGAGCGCGGTGCCGCGCCGGAGCAGTGCCTCGCCGTCACCTTCAGCCGCCGGGCCGCCGCCGAGATGGAGGAGCGTCTGGCCGTTCTCCTTCCCCCGTCCACGGGCCGCCCGCTCGTAGCGACCTTCCATGGCCTGGGCCTGACCCTGCTGCGTGAGCAGGCCGCCCCCGGCCAGGATTTTCGCGTAGCCACCCAGGAGGAACGGCTGGAGATCGCAAAGTCTCTCTTCGACGTCTCCTCGGCCAAAGCCGACCGCCTGCTCGAAGAGATCAGCCGCGTCCGTTGCCGTCGAGCGGCCTTGCCGGATCTGGCCGAGCGAGTGGCCCTCTATGAGCAGGGCTTGGAGAGCCGCAACCTCTTGGACTTCGACGACCTGCTCCTGAAGCCCTTGGCCTTGCTTCAGGAGCGGCCGGATCTGGCCGAGCACTACCGGCAGCGATTTCGCTGGATCTCGATCGACGAGTATCAGGATATTGACGCCCTTCAGTACGCTCTGATCCGCCTCCTCGCACCCGCGGATGGAAACCTGTGTGCGATCGGCGATCCGGACCAATCCATTTATGGCTTCCGGGGTGCGGACGTGGGTTTCTTCCTGCGTTTCCAGCAGGATTATCCCGGGGCGCGGGTCGTCCACCTCACCCGCAACTACCGGTCGAGCCGCATCCTGGTCGAAGCGGCTTGTCAGGCGATCCGTCCCGGAAGCCTGGTGCCGGACCGGCGTCTCGTATCCGTCCAGAACGGACGGGCCGAGCGGGTCGTCATTCAGCGAGCGGCGACCGAGAGGGCCGAGGCCGAGTTGGTGGTCCATACCTTGGAAAAACTCCTGGGCGGCACGTCTTCTTTCTCCTTCGACAGCGGCCGCGTGGGAGCGGGGGAGGGAGACGAGCTTTCCTTCGAGGACGTGGCGATCCTCTACCGTACCGAAGCTCAGGCCGCGGCGCTGATCGAAGCGCTTGGACGGGCCGGAATCCCTTTCCAAAAGCGATCCCATCGTCCCCTGGCCGAGCAACCGGGAGTCCGCGCGTTGCTGCCGAAGCTCCGTGAGCGAACCGATAAGAGCAGCGTTGAGACGCTTCTCGAAAAAACCATTCTCGACCTGGACGAGAACGCGCCGGACCGCACCGCCCTCCTCGCCGCCGCCGAGCTGTTGCGTCCCCTCGCTTTACGATCAGGGGACGACCTCGAAGCCTTCCTCGCCGAGACCGCTTTGGGTGGTGAAGTGGACGCCTGGGATCCCCGGGCCGAGCGCGTCTCCCTTCTGACTCTTCACGCTTCGAAAGGCTTGGAGTTCCCCGTGGTCTTCCTCGTCGGCTGCGAGGATGGCCTCCTTCCCCTGACTTGGCCGGGAGCGGGGGAGACTGATCTCGCCGAAGAGCGCCGCCTTTTCTTCGTGGGCATCACCCGCGCCCGTTCAAGGCTCTTCCTCTTCCACAGCCGCCGGAGGACCTTCCGGGGCGAAACGCGGGAGACCTGTCCCTCGCCATTCCTAGGCGATCTCGAAGAGGCTCTGCTGGACAGGCGCAACGAACCAGGCCGGGGGCCTCGGAAACCGGAGCAGCTCCGGCTGATATGAGGAGCTTGACGATGCGTACGCTTTTCCGTACGATAGCTGACATGAAGACTGTCACAGCCACCGAAGCACGAGCAAAGCTCTACCGGCTCTTGGAGGAGACCTCTGAGTCGAGCGAGCCGATCCAGATTACAGGCAAGAGAGGAAATGCCATACTGATTTCTGAGGGCGACTGGCGTTCGATCCAAGAGACGTTGTATCTGCTTTCAATTCCTGGGATGCGAGAGTCGATCCTAGAGGGAGGCAGAGAACCCATCGAGGAATGTTCTGAGGAACTGGAGTGGTGAGCTCATGGACAGTGGTCTTCACCAAACAGGCACGTAAGGACGCAAGGAAGTTGTT
>CAXTNS010000618.1:1476-2056 GCA_964245465.1 uncultured Thermoanaerobaculia bacterium | reverse complement strand
GCAGCCGGTGTGCGGCGCAGAGCGGAAGGGCTTCTAACAATCCTCAGCGAAGACCCTTTTCAAAATCCACCCTCGTACGAAAAACTTGTCGGTGACTTGGCGGGCTTCTACTCCCGCCGAATCAACATCCAGCACCGGCTTGTCTACAAGGTTGATGATGACCAGAAGATCGTCAAGGTGATTCGTCTCTGGACCCACTATGAGTGAGCTGGAGCCAGTACAAGAGCCGACTTACTTTTGCCTCTTGGACGGCCTCTCCGGGTCCCAACCAAACCGTTCGAGATCCACCCGCCCCGAGGCGTTGAACACGACCCCCTCTTCTTCAAGGAGATGGCGCTGGTACCCCTCCTCGACGCCCAAGCCCGCTCGGCGGCTCACCTTGCCCCCGGCGTTGATCACCCGTTGCCAGGGGATCTCCAGGCCGTCCGGCGTCTCCCGGAGCGCCGTGCCGGCCAGCCGGGCGCGCCTGGGCAGCCCGGCCAAGGCCGCCACTTGGCCGTAGGTGGCGACCCGGCCCTCGGGGATGCGCTTCACGACGGCGTAGATCTTCTCAAAGGCATCGTCCGTTTTCGCGGTCATG
>CAXTNS010000618.1:0-1466 GCA_964245465.1 uncultured Thermoanaerobaculia bacterium | reverse complement strand
GTCATGGACTGGGATGTTACAGCGCGGAGGGGGAGAGCGGGTTTGGCACTCGCCTGTCGAGACTGCTGAAAAATCCTGCCGAGATCAGTACAATCAGCCCGCAGTCGTGCAGTAGCGAGAGATGGGTGGATCGTTGATCTCGACTCCAACAAACCTGCTTTAAGGCAAGCCAAGGAGGTGTCGCGTGAATCGATTCTTCAGTCGTTTGTGGACGGTTTCCCTTCTGCTGCTCCTGGTCCTGACTCCCTCACCGGTCTTCGCCCAAGACCCTCCACCGCAGGTCACTCCGCTCGCCACGACTCCGCCACGGCCTGCTCTTCCCGAAAGTGCCGGTGCTCATCGCGGTGAGGTCTACCGGCAGACCTGGGAGAGCCTCCTGCCCGAGAAGCGCAAGGAGGTCTGGGACATCTTCCAGAAGTTCGTCGGCCCGGAGCTTCAGAAGGCGGCCGAAGAGAATCAGAAGTTTGCGGGCGCGGGGACGCCCGACGTGTTCACCAGTGCTTCCGGCCATCGTTACTATGATCCGGGCTACGGCTACCCGCCCGAGGTGAGCGCCTCCGCCTATCCCACCTCGGGGGATGCGCCGCTCACCGTGGACTTTTCGGCCTGGGCCTACGATCCGGACGGCTGGGTCGTGGATACGTACTGGGACTTCGGCGACGGCGGCTGGTCCTACAGCTCCTACGCCTCTCACACCTACTATGCCCCCGGCTGGTACCTCGCGACCGCGTACGCGACCGACGACTGGGGATACATGGGCAGCTCGTCCGTGTGGATCAACGTCACGGGCGGGGGAGACAACCAGCCGCCGCAGGTAAGCGCCTCGGCCTCGCCGCTGTCCGGAACGGCGCCGCTCCAGGTGACCCTCTCGGCCTACGGCAGCGACCCCGATGGCTCTATCACCTCCTGGAGCTGGGACCTGGGAGATGGCAACTGGGCCTCGGGACCCACCGTCTTCCACCCCTATTCGTCGCCCGGTAGTTACGTGGCGACCGTCACCGTGACCGACAACCAGGGCGCGACCGCCACCGCCTCGGTCGGCATCCAGGTCCAGCCGCCCGTCTCCGGCGATGACAGCGACGGCGACGGCCTGCCGGACGAGGTCGAAAAGCAGCTCGCCGACAACTTCACTCCCGCCTACTCCCTGTCCTACTACGAGTACCCGGGCACGGGTCTCTCCCTGTTCCAGGACCGGCCCGATGCCGAGGTCGTGTCGCAGGTCTTCCCGACCTCGCCTCCCACGGTGACCAGCTACTACCGCGTGACCCCGCTGGGAGTCGCCGGCGGCCAGAGCTATCTCCAGATCGACTACCTGGGCCTCTGGAACCGTGACGACGGCCTTGCGATGAACGGCGCCTGCGGCACCGACATCGACATCCTCGATTTCTTCGGCATCTGGTCCCCCGCCTTCGGCACCGGCCTCCACGGCCACGACCTCGACCACGAGCGCTCAGCCGTCCGGCTCG